>VXZF01000453.1:0-3496 GCA_009845645.1 Gemmatimonadota bacterium
GCCAGCGGCTCTGGGAAGGGCGTCCAGTGAAGGCAGTCGGATGACGTCCAGGCGAACATGTGACCCGTGATTTCAGCCCGGGGACCAGTGTAGTTTTCTTGCTCCTGCTCCGCCTTGATGCGCCGGGATGGCTCCTCTCCAGACAGCTCTTCGCCAGTGTCTGGATCCCACCAGTACATGCGACCGCCCATCGCCTTGAAGCGCTCCTCGGGAGGCGCGTTGGGGTCTTCGAAGATTCCGGTAGCCCCTTTGCATGAGTTGGCAAGCAGGTTGTTCTCGGACGAGCCGTTGAATTCGGCCTCGTTCAGGACGGGTCGCGTCCAGTTGTACGCATCGTCGCTGACCGCGTAACACTGGCCGCCCTCGCTGTCGTAGAGCATATGATAGCGCCCGTCCCGCTGCCAGATGTAGAGCGGAGAGACGTGGGTGCCTTCCCACTCCATTGTCGCTTGCAGGATCGACTCGGACTTAACGGCCTCCTCGATCTCAAAGCGGATGCCAAGTGGAGCGTCGTAGAGCTCCAGCTCTTCGTGCCGACTGGAGCCACGGTGGCCTGGAAAGACGTCGATCATGTCAATTAGCGGACTCCAAGCGCCCGTGTTTAGGCGGATGCGGGGTGGGCGGCGCTTGGGCGCTTTGCTTTCGTCTTTGTGGTCAGTCATCGCGGCAGTCTCTCACTGGTGGCTATTTAGTGGATACCGAAAACTGGATTGCTGGTTACGGTGAAATTATCTTACCAGTGAAATCCAGGGCCTTCTTCATGTCCGCTAAAGATATAGCGATCCATTTGCCTTTCAACCATCCTGTCCACCTCGTCTCTGCTGAAAGGAAAATCCCATGAAAGTCACCAATGTCGAACGCATTATCGTCGATGTCCCGTTCACGCCTAGACAGCAGGAGATAACCCGCCAGTCGGTTTACAACTGGTCCATCCTCGAGCTGTGTAAGGTAGCCACCGACACGGGCCATGTGGGCTGGGGAGAGACCGTCATTCACTACACCTATGGCCGCGTGACCGATGATGCGGTTGCGCGCACAATCGGCCAAAGCCCAGCCGACCTGATGAACGAGGACAGTCTAGGCGCTGGTTTACAGATGGCGCTGTTCGACGTGGTCGGCAAGATACTCGAAGTGCCGGTGCATCGGCTGCTAGGCACCAAGGTGCGCGACTGGACGCCGATCTCTTGGTGGTGCAGTCACTCCTCGCCGGAAAACTGGGCCGCGGAAGCGGCCGAGGCCGTGGCGCAAGGGTACACGAATCTCAAGAACAAACCGAGGCCCTGGCAGGACATCGTCGCGCAGGTCGATGCCATCTGCAAGGTGGTGCCTCCCCATTTCCATCTCGATCTCGATCCCAACGGCTCTTGGGAGAATGCGGCCAACGCCATTCCGATCATAAAAAAGCTCGAGCGCTACGAAAACGTGGCCATGTTCGAAACGCCCATCCCGCAGGATGACATTCTCGGCAATCGCCAGATCCGCCAGGCTGTGAACCGGCCGGTGGCCATGCACTTTGGTTCGCCGCCGTTTCTCACGGCGGTGCGCGAAGAAGTTTGCGACGGCTTTGTTATTGGGGGCGGAAAATCAATGACCATGCGCCAAGGCCAATGCGCTGCGGAAGTTTCCATGCCGTTCTGGTTGCAGATCGTCGGCAATGGGTTGACGACCACGTGGGACGCCCATCTCGGCTCAGTGCTAAGGCAGGCCCGGTGGCCGGCGATTAGTTGTATCAATATGTACAGCCACCATCTGCTGACCGATCCCGTTCAGGTGATCAACGGGCACCAGCGGGTCCCCGATGGGCCAGGCCTCGGCGTCGAGGTTGACGAGGCCGCGGTTGAAAAACACCGCGTTCCGCAGGAGCAACTCGACGAACACGCGCGTCAGGGGCAACTCTACATCCATCCGAAACCGCGCCTGATCAGCACCATCGTCTATCCCGACGACACCTGCATACACATGGAAAACCTCAGTGTGCCGGGAACCTATGTGGAGGGTGTGCGCACCGAAATCTTGGAGGACGATGGCTCGCAAGAATGGCAGAACCTGTACGAGCGCGTCCAAAAGGAGAAGCAGGTGGTCAGTCGGTGGGAGGGGTCGTAGGGGCTACCGGCCGGTCGCCCCTACCAATATCGGCGATTCCTCAACGATTAGCTAGTCACCGCCCCCTGAGCGGCCGACGACACCGAGCGGGCGTATTTGGCCATAACTCCGGAGGTATAGCGTGGCGGCGGAGCCTCCCAGGCGGCTAGACGGGCTTGGAGTTCGGCTTCGTCTAGCGCTACGTCCAAACGGCCAGCCGTGGTGTCGATGGTGATGGTGTCGCCGTCGTGCAGGACGGCTAGGGGGCCGCCCACCGCGGCTTCGGGAGCGGCGTGGCCGATCATCAGGCCGCGGGTGGCACCCGAAAAGCGGCCATCGGTGACTAAGGCCACGGAGTCGCCCAGACCCGCTCCCACGATGGCACCGGTGACGGCTAGCATCTCGCGCATACCGGGTCCGCCCTTGGGGCCTTCGTAGCGGATGACCACCACGTCGCCGGGCTGGATGCGACCTTGCTCGATAGCCGGCATGACTTCGTCCTCGCTGTCGAAGACGCGGGCTGGGCCTTGGTGCTGGGCGCGTTCGTGGCCGGCCAATTTTACTACCGCGCCTTCAGGGGCGAGATTGCCCTTGAGTATGACTAGCCCCCCCGATTTTTTTAGCGGTTTATCGACCGAGACCACGACCTGCTGGCCGGGGGTTTCCACGGCGCGGTCGGCCTCTTGGCCAATGGTGCGGCCCGATACTGTGAGGGCGTCCTCGTGCAGCAGGCCGGCTTCTTTGAGGCGGCGGGCCACTAGGGCGATGCCACCGGCTTTGTCCAAGTCGGGGGCGACAAAGCGGCCGCCGGGCTTGAGGTCGACCATAAGTGGGGTAGAACTGCTCAAGGTCTGGAAGTCCTCAATGTCCAGTTCTAATCCGGCTTCCCGGGCGATGGCCAAAAAGTGCAGCACGCCGTTGGTCGAGCCGCCGGTGGTGGCAATGGAGCGGATGGCGTTGTCGAGGGCGGGGCGGGTGATGATTTGCGAGGGAGTGCAATTGCGACGCACCAACTCGACGGCTAGGGTCCCGACTTGGGTCCCGACGGCTTCCTTGCGCGGGTCGGTGGCTGGCACCGAGCCAGAGCCCATGAGGGCCACGCCGAGAATCTCGGCCGTGGTGGCCATGGTATTGGCGGTGAATTGACCGCCGCAGGAACCGGCTCCGGGGCAGGCGTTCTCCTCGATGAGGCGCAATTGGTCTTCGTCGATGCGGCCGGTGGCGTGGGCGCCGATGGCTTCGTACACGTCTTGGATGGTGATGTCAACTTGGTCGTGGCGACCGGGCATAATCGATCCGCCGTAGAGCAGCACCGAGGGGATGTCCAGGCGGCACATGGCCATAATGGCCCCTGGGGTAGTCTTGTCGCAGCCGGTGAGGGCGACAAAGCCGTCGAGCATGTGGCCGCGCACCA
>VXZF01000453.1:3596-7261 GCA_009845645.1 Gemmatimonadota bacterium
GTCTTGTCGCAGCCGGTGAGGGCGACAAAGCCGTCGAGCATGTGGCCGCGCACCACCAGTTCCATGGAGTCGGCAATGACTTCGCGCGAAATGAGTGAGGTCTTCATGCCTTCGGTGCCCATGGTGATGCCGTCGGAGATCACCACTGTATTGAATTCGAGGGGGGTGCCGCCGGCTTGGAGGATACCGGCCTTGACGTGTTCGGCTAGGCCGCGCAGGCCAAAATTGCAGGGGCCGAGTTCGGTCCAGGTATTGGCGATGCCGATGAGGGGTTTGCGCAGGGCCTCGGCGTCGAAGCCGGCGGCTCGGTACATGGCGCGGGCCCCGGCTCGGGACGGGCCTTGGGTGATGTTCTTACTGATAGGGATGGATTCGGTCATGGTGTGTGCTTTCTGATATGGGAGTGGAACGAAAGACGGATAGTAGCGTCTGAGTTTTATCCCGTCAACTGGGGGTGGGATGTTGCCGCTGGACGCTGTCCCGGACACCTTTATCCTGACTCTTTGTCCTTCAAAGGAGGTCGTCATGAACCGGCTTCTGTCGTTTGTCGCGTTCCTTTGCTTGCTCGCCCTGCCGCTCGCCGCTCAGGAAGAGGCTCTCCACGGCACTTGGGAGGGAACCTATATCGATGAGGAAAGCAGTGAGATTACCATGCGCCTGACCTTCGAGGCGGATGGCACCTTTGCGCTCGACCAAAACATCGAGGGGGGAGAAGACGATGTCGAATCTCCCATAGAGGCGCTCTCTGTCCAGTTCTCCGGCACCTATCGAGTTGCGGGCGACAGCCTCTGGGTTGATATAGTCGAATTGTACTATATCATCGACGATGAGAAGATGACCCCCGTCGAGTTCGTCGAGTTTATAAAAGAATTCTTCATTGGCTTCGCCCGTGGCTTCGCCCGTTTAGCCGCGGATCTGGAGAGAATCTCCGACGAGGACTACCCGGCATTTGAACAGGCGTTCGTCGATGAGTTCCTCGCCGAATTCGATGAGGACGAGTTCCTCGCAGATCTCGGATTCGGTGGATCTGAGGAGATAAATAGTACCTATGCCATTGAAGGTGACACCCTGTCCATCACTACTACGGAGGAGGGTGAGGTCGAAACCTTGGAATTCCAGCGCATTGATGTCGCTAGCGCGGTTGCCCCAACTAGCTGGGGTGCCCTGAAAGCGGCTTGGAGTCCGTGAACTTCCATCTGGAGCCATGCGGACGCGCCGCAAGGAACTGCACCGCACTCGGGAGAAAGACGATCGCCTCCATTGGGAAAGCATAGGCTGAGACTAGGTATGCCGCGTCGAATGAGAGGAACACTTTTTCCGAACTTAGGTGTTGTATATAGCACTAGGTCAATGAACGGAATCACTTATGATGGGAAGCAAGTCGATCCTCAATTGGGAAGCATAGTGTCCCCGTGAGACGACACATTTCGATAAAGAAAGGAGGTGATAACATGGCCAAATCAACCGTCAGCAAAGGCAGTGGGAAAGGTGGCAACTGCATGACTTCGACGGCCGCGGTACGTATCCAGAGAGCGGCTGCCAAGGGTGGTGGCAAGGTTGCCAAGGGCAGCTTTGCGGCGCGCGCTCAGAGAGCAGCGGCCAAGAAATAGCAGTATCGCCGGACTTCCGGGCGTGGACGCGGCAATGCCCCGCCTGGAGTACTCTTATCACTGTGCTCTTCAAAGGAGGCCTTCATGCACCAGCTTCTGTCGTCTATCGCGTTCCTTTGCTTGCTTGCCCTGCCGCTCGCCGCTCAAGAAGAGACACTCCACGGCACTTGGGAGGGGACCATCGTTGATGCCGAACTCGGCGAGGGGACCGTTCACCTGATCTTTAAGGAGGATGGCACCTTTAATCAGATCTACCAAGGTCCCGCGTTGCTAGAAGGCTTCGCTGATGACGAAGCCACGGGGGCAGAAGCGCTCATCATAGACTCCTTTCACCAAACCGGCACCTACCAAGTCGCCGGAGACAGCCTCTGGGTTGATATAGACAGTGTCTATTATATAGTCGGCGGAGAGAAGGTTGAGCCCGTCGAGATCCTGATCCAACTCATCCGCGAAATGGCCCGTTTGGCCTTGGCCTTGGGCGAAATCACCGAAGAAGACTATCCGGAGGCTGAACAGACGGTTATCGACGAGTTCCTCGCTGGATTCAATGAGGAAGAGATGCTTGTTGAACTTGCGATGAGTGGAACCTATGTCGTTGAGGGAGACTCCTTGTTTCTCACTACTACTGAGGAGAGTGGGGTCGAAACTGTGGAATTCCACCGCATTGATGATGCTACCGCTGTCGTCCAGACTACTTGGGGCGGCCTGAAAGCGGCTTGGCGTCCGTGAGCTTCTTCTTCAGTCGATCATTACTTTTTCGCGGCGTTGGGCGCTGTCGTACAAGGCGTCGAGTATTTGCATGAAGTGGTAGGCGTCTTGGGCATCGACATCGGCTTTGACTTGGCCGGCTACGGCGCGGGCGAAGTGCTCGATTTCGTGATAGAAGGACAGACCGTCTGCGGGTGGTTGGGTGTGGGGCATATCCGATTCTGCGGCGGCTTCTCGTTCGGTGAATTCCCCATCTTCCCAGTGCCATATAACTCCCTTAGATAGAGCACCCTCGCTGCCGTACAATTCCACGGTCGTGGGGGTATCGCAGTGTAGCCAGCGCGAGCAGTCTATCTGGATGGTCCTGTCGCCTTCCAGACCGACTAAGCCGGAAAAATAATCCTCGGCCGCGCCCTCGGGGCCGTGATATAGCGGCTCGAGGGTATGCTTGGCGGCAAAGGCCCACTGCGGCTTGGGGCAGCCCATCCACCACCAAGCGAGGTCGAGCTCGTGCGAGGCGTGTTGGCCTAGGGCACCGCCTTTGCGACCATACACATTGGTCCAGCTTTCAAAGCTGTCGGCTGGCGGACGCGAATTGAATTTGAGGAAAATGCGGGCGTGGTACGGCTCGCCGATGCAGCCCTCTTGTACTGCGACGCGCAATTTGCGGTTGTGGGGAAAGTGGCGCATGAAGTAGCAGAATTGCAGCGTGGTGCCAGCGCGTTCGGCCGCCGCTTCGAATTCTAAGATGTGCGCGGCTCGCACCGCGTGCGGCTTTTGCACCAAGACGTGTTTGCCGGCGGCAAAAGCGTCCATGACCATGGGGTAGCGGGCCGGTGGATTGACGGCTAGGAGCACAGCCTGTACTTGGTCGTCGGCTAGTAGGTCTTGGTAGGGGCCGTATTGGCGCAGCACGCCTTCTTCGCTGGCGACGCGGCTGCGGCGTGGTTCGTCTAAGTCGGCTACGGCGACGACATCGACTAGGGAGCTGGCTTGAGCCGCTTTGATGGCCTGTTGGCCGGCCCAGCCGCAGCCGACGACGCCTAGTTTGAGCAGTTTCATTATTCCTCTATTCCTCCAGCCATTGATGATAGTGCGCTAGGGCCTCTGCCTGCAGATCGTCCCACTCGGTCAATAGCACCAAGCGAATGGTGAACGTCAGATGTTGGCCGGCTTGGACATCGTCGCCGCGGGAATTATTCCTTCTCCTGATAGTATCCTTCCTTTGTCCATCATTGCCCTTCCTACAGTAGCAGGAGAAGCAACATGAACGAGCCGACGACCTCCTATAAGCTCTTAGAAGCCGTCTGAAAACCCTTGATGTAGCCGGTATTTGAAACGGCGTAC
>VXZF01000468.1 GCA_009845645.1 Gemmatimonadota bacterium
GGTCAATTTATAACCTGTACATATACCTGTCAAGCAATTTTATTTATCTATTATCCATATTTATTGGATCACTATTCGGCTTCCCGCATTGACAATCTCGCATTTTTTTTTACACTTGGCGCTTTCTCCTCGCATCTTCAACAGGTTTTCCTTGCGCGATCTATCTACGACCATCGCCGTCCTCGCCGTGATCTTGGTCGGTTGGTACGCCCTCAACCGCTGGGGCTTATCCGTCTATCCAGACGATCCGTCTGCGGGCGGCGAGTACACTGTCATCCGCTGGGCCTCCGACCCTAATCCGGCACGCACCGAACAAATGGCCCTCTTCAACCGGCTCTACGAAGACAAGAAAGTGCGCGTCATTCTGGACCCAAGCGCAGACGTGCAAAAGATTCTGACCCAAGCCGCGGCTGGCTCCGGGCCGGACGTTTTCGACATTTATAGCTATGCGACCTTTGCGCTCTATGCCTCTAAGGGCGTCATGGTCGAACTAAACGACTATATGCGCGAGGCCAAGCTGAGCCTCGACGACTTCTGGCTGCACCGCCGCAATGCCCTCGCCGTGCCAATAGCCGACGTGCCGGCCGAGGCCGCCGAATACGAGCGCTTTCGCATCTACGCCGTCCCCAACAACGTCACCGTCAGCGTCACCTTTCTCAACCGCTCGCTCTATGACGCAGTCCAGCGCGAGCGTCAAGCGCAGAACTTGGCCATGCCGCCCTTGCCGTGGAACCACTGGACTTGGTGGGACTACGTCCTCTTGTGTCAGGCCCTCACCAAAAAGAGCGCCGATGGTCGGCGCTATGAGACCTTTGGCTCGGGCGGAGCGGGCTTTGGCGGAGGGTTGAACAACTTCATCTACCAGGCCGGTGGCAGCTTCCTCAACGAAGATGGCACCGAAATCGCCCTCGATTCTCCAGCCGGTGCCATCGCCGCCCAGTATCTGTACGATCTAGTCAACACCTTCCACGTCGTACCCTCGGCCGAAGATCAATCCGCGCAAACAGGCGGAGGCGGTTGGGGTGGGCAATCCATCTTGGGGCTGTACTCGGCGGGTAAGCTGGGCACTATCCTCATCGGCCGCTGGGGGCTGATCAAGGTGCGCCGCGAGGCCCGCTTTACCACTGAGATTTACCCCATGCCTCGCTACGTGCCCTACAAAGAATGGGAGCGCTGGATGAGCGATCCCGAGATCCGCGCTAATCCGAGCCTACGCGACGGCCTTTGGGGCGAAATCAGCGAGACCGGCCGCCACCGGGGCAAGGCGGGCGAGATGGGCGGACGCGTGACAGCCATCCGCAAGGGCACTCAGCACGAGCGGGAGGCCTTTTACTTTTTAGAGTACTTGTCCAGCCCGGATTTCAACAACTTGCTGACCAAGGACGCAGATGCCTTTGGCAGTCGCAAGCAGTTCTCGGAGCTCTATTTCTCGCAGCCCGATCCCGAATTCCCCGACGAGGACCAACACCGCTCGGCCCTGCTCGACGCCATGGAGCACCCAGTTGCAGAGCAGGCCGCAGCCTACGGGGCCGCTTTTGACATTACCCGTTTGCAGGGCGCGCTGGGCACTAACCTCATCAACGCGGCTTACCAGCCCGCCGACTCAACAGCCCGCCAGACCTACCGATTTCTCGGCCGCCTGCCCCACCAGAGCGCGGTGAGCAACCCCACGGTCGGCCAAGCAGCCGTCACTGAAATGTCCGTCCGCATGCGCGAATCCTTGGCCAAGGCCAAGCGCAACCGCACGCTCTCCAGCCGCAGCCACGCATTCGATCTTCTCGGGATCGCGGTCCTCCTAGTGGCAATCGGCATCGGCCTAGCGTTTTACGCTCGGCGGCAACGCGCGGAGATGGACGCTTGAAGCCCCGCGAAAAGAGGATTCTGCGCTGGGCGCTGCTCTTCCTCGCGCCCAATCTCACCGGGTTTTTGATCTTCACGTCCCTGCCGGTGTTCTTCTCCTTTGGTCTCGCGTTCTTTCAGTGGGACACGTTCTCTGCACCTCGCTTCATTGGCTTCGACAACTTCATTCGGCTGCTGACCGACCCCAAGCTCTGGTTTTATCTCTACAACACGGTCTTTCTCATGATAGGCTTGCCCCTATCCATCGGCGGCTCGCTCCTATTGGCCATCGTCCTCTCGCAAAAGCTGCGCGGCATCATCGTCTACCGCACCGTCTTCTACCTCCCCACCGTCACCAATGGGGTTGCGCTGTTCTTACTCTGGAAGTGGCTTTACAACCCCAAGTACGGCCTCGTCAACTCAGTCCTGCTGCCCATTCTCTCGTGGCCCTACTTCTCGCTCGCCGTGCGCGTAACGATCCTCTTGCTGATAGGCTTGGTCCTGAAATCTCTAGCGCACAAGGCCAAGTCTGAGCGACCCGCCCAAGTCCTGTTCGCTCTCCTCTCGGCCTTTGCACTCTATTGGGTCATCATCGGCCCATACGAGTACGGCGGCTTCTGGGCTTGGCTGTCGGGACGCCTGCCCCTCCTCGCTGGTCTCAACAGCATCGACGACTTACCCAACTGGCTTTCCAGTAGCGTCGATTTGGGCTGGCTTTCTTGGCTCGGCCTAGAGCAAGCCGCCTATTGGGCTAAGACGGCTATCATCTTCATGGGCATCTGGGCGTCCATGGGCGGGGGCAATATGATCCTCTACCTCGCGGCCCTTGCCAATGTGCCCGAGGAGCTGTACGAAGCCTCGGACATCGACGGAGCCTCTAAGTGGCAGCAATTTTGGCACATCACGTGGCCGATGATTGCCCCGACGACCTTCTTCATATGCGTCATGTCCATTATCGGTGGGCTGCAAGGAGGCTTTGAGATCGCCTATTTGATGACCAATGGCGGCCCAGGCAAGGACGGGGACAATACAGTCACGCTCGGCTACTACATCTACCGCTCTGCCTTTGAAAACCTAGAGTTCGGGTACGCGGCCGCGGTGGCTTGGTTTATGTTCGTCATCATATTCACTATCACGCTGTTCAACTGGCGCTTCGGTCGGGGCGCGGTCAACTGAGGGAAAAGGCGCATGGCCAAAGTTGCGCAAACGACCGCGATCCACTCGCTGAGCCACGGGCTGCTCGTCCTCTTCGGCTTCACCACGCTCGTGCCGTTCCTGTGGATGGTGCTGACCTCGCTCAAGAGCGAAAACGAAGTATTCCAGAGCCATGTTTGGCCGCAGGAAGTGCGCCTCGGCAACGAAGGCGACCTGCTGCGGACCCGCGATGGCCAACCGCTGCGCGACGCCCAAGGCGAGCCAATCCGCATCACTCTCGGCAACCCAGTGATACTCGGTGCCCCCGGCGACCCGATCCGCGACCAGCAGGGCCGCCTGATCTACGATCCAGAAGGCCAACCCATCCCCGGCAAAAACGTCGAAGAGCGCGGCGGCCTTGCCGTGTACAAAAACCGCTGGAACCCGGTCCTCGTCGATGGCACCCCTCTGCTGCTAACCGAAGCTCTGCGCGACAAGTGGCAGAAGCGGCTCGTACAGCAGCGCCAGAATTGGCGCACGGCTGAACAGCTACCGCCGGCCTCGGTCGAGCTTGCCGATGGCACTCCGCTGTTGCGTGCCAACGGCGAGACTTACACCTATCGCGACATCTCCTGGGATCGCGTCGGGGACCCGGTTTTGGACGTCCAAGCCAAAGAGCCGATTCTCGACGCCGACGGCAACACTATTCCCTTTCGCTCGGCCTTTCCCCTGCTCAGAAGCGACGACGACCCACTGACGGAAAAAGTCGGGGGCAACGTCCTCTACGCCCGCTTCCCTGGTGAGGACGAACTGCGTATCGTGTACGGCAGTGACGTGTTGCAGATCAGCGAGCCGCGCTTCATGTGGTCCAACTACATCCGGGTCTTGCGCGACAAGGACATCAAGTTTTCGCTCTACGGCTGGAACAGCCTCTTTGTCGCCGTCTGCGTGATGGTCGGCCAAGTGGTGACCTCGGCCATGGCCGGCTTTGCCTTTGCCCGCCTCGAATGGCGCTACCGCGACGCCGTCTTCCTGCTCTACTTGGCCACCTTGATGGTTCCCGGGATCGTCACCTTGCTGCCTAATTACGTGATTCTCAAAAGCCTCGGCTGGCTCGACTCGTTCCAAGCGCTCATCATCCCAGCCATGTTCACTGCTTTTGGCACCTTTATGATGCGCCAGTTTATGACTGGGCTGCCTAGGGGGCTTGAGGAGGCCGCTGAAATCGACGGCGCCAATCTCTGGAAGACTTTCTGGACCATCGTCATGCCCCTATCCAAGCCGGCGTTGATCACCCTCTCAATCTTCTCTTTTATGGGTACTTGGCAGTCCTTTACGTGGCCGCTGATAGTCACCCATTCCGAGCATATGCGAGTCCTGCCAGTAGCCCTGCGCTACTTCGATTCGTCACAGGGGACCAACTACTCGCTGTTGATGACGGGAAGCGTCCTGATGATGCTGCCGATGATCGTGCTCTTTGTCTTTGGCCAGCGATTCTTTGTGCGCGGCATCCAACTCGGTGCGCTCAAAGGCTGACCAGCGTCAAAGCTCTGCTTCGGGAATCTGCTCCCAGTCCAGCTCGTCCTCGTCGATATCCCAATCGTCGCTCCGCACCACCGGCCGGTTGCAATAAGTGTGAAATTCGCAGCGCTGGCACTCGCTCTCGTCGTCGGTCTTGGCGTACGCATCCGCGTCTGGAAGGGCCTCAATGTCGGCAATCGCCTCTGACAAAAGCGCCCGCGTCCGCTCGTGCTCGACAGCCGAATAGGCAATCGGCTGCAGAGCCTGCGGGTACTGCGCGTGCCAATAGACCAATGTCACGTCGTCGGGTGCCGGTGATCGGCCCTCGTTCAAGACCGCGCCGGCTTCAACCAAAACAAAGCGATAGACCAGCGTTTGCCAGCTTTGGGCATAGGCGGCTTGCTCGGGCTTTTTGCGGCCGGTCTTCCAGTCGAATATCCAAGCGCGACCATCGTCGGCCAGTACCACGCGGTCGAACTTGGCGACGAGACGCCGTCCGGCTAGGGGCACGGAGAGCATGGTTTCCCCGAACACCATCCCCTCGGGCACAACCGGCGGCTGCTCGCACCAATTGCGCCACCAAGCGGCCAACAGCGGATCGCGGCTCCGCTGCACCGCGTCTTCCACATCCATGCCCAAGCTCTCCTGCAACACCAACTGGTGGAACGCCCGGCCCCGGCCGGCTGCGGCCTCCCACTCGTCGAGTTGGTCGGTCAGCGGCGCTGGCCACGCTAACCGCTCGACATAGCGCAACAAGAACTGCCGCCGACAGCGCTCAAAGGCCGTCAGGCTACTCTGGCTGTAATTGAATCCTTGCGGTATCATCGGCTCTGCTGCTCACAATAGAGTTGCAACTGGCGGAACACCTCGGCCATAGGCGCGGGCTGCATCCGCGTAGCGCGCGGAATCTGGCGACTCCAGCTCAGGACCAAATAGCGCCGCGCGCGGGTAACGGCCACGTAGAGCAGCCGCAGCCGCTCGGCGATCACCTCGGCGTGGGAGCGATCGGTGGCCGATAGCCGGCTCGACCCGATTTCGCCGATCAGGTTCAATAGCTCGGCCTTTGCATCCTCGCAGGGATCGCCGCCTAAGAATTCGTACTCGCCCAAAAACCGCGCGTCGAGGTCGTGGGGAAACCAATCGCCATCAACCCCCATGACATAGACTAGATCCCACTCCATCCCCTTGGCCTTGTGCATGGTCGTCAGAAAAATCCGCCCCGGCTGGGGTCCCAATGCGTCCTCGGCCTCGGTGAGCGCGCCCGCTCGGCCCTGCACGGCCTCGCTCAGCTCGCGCACCAACTCGGGCAATTGCCAGTCTGTGTTTTGGTCAGCGCGGATGCGCACATAGACCGCCAGTTGCTGTGCCCGCGCCATATCTACTTCCTCTACTAGCAAATCTTGGGCGACCGTCATCAAAAGCTGATCCACCGGCAGCGCGACTGCCCGCAGCCAGCGCCGCAAATAACCACACAGGAGGTCAATAGCTTCCAAATCCTGCGGCTCGATGTGATCCACTGGGGGTAAAGCCGCTTCCATGCGCTGACCGGCTTCTGGATAGAGCAATGCTTCGGGCCGATAGCAACTGCGCAATAGCATGGCCACAGCCTCCTCGTTCCCCGGTCCACTCGGCCCGGACCAAAAGCCGACCAAGGCTCGGTACGCCCGCTCTAATTGGTTGCGCCCCAAAGGATCAACGAGAAAATCTAACAATGTACATAGAGCCTCGCCCACCCGCCGTGCTGAACGCGGACTTTGCAGCACCTCGTCGAAGTCCGCTCCGGCTTGGCGCAAGCGCTCGGCCATGTCGTAGCCAATGCGGTTGGTCGGCACCAACACCGCTACTGTCAAGCTCGGATTGCCCTCGGCAAAGCCCTTGGCCCGGCGCGCGATGCTGTCGAATTCATCGTGGCGGTTATTGTATTCTCGGAACCATATGATGCTGTCTGCGTCCGAGGGGTTTTGCTGGGGATCGCCGCAGTCGGTGGGCTGCATCTGCTGGGGCCGGAAAGCGCGCTGGCGCACCTCGGTCAGCGGGTGTTCGACTGCGACCCACTCGACCAAAAAGTTGGCCAAATCCATGATTTTGGGAGCGCAGCGGCCAGAAATCGTCATCTCTGCGACCGCGACGTCTGCGCGCTCCAAGAAGTCGCGCAAATAGCGCGGATCAGCCGCGGTGAAGGTGCTCATAATCGCCTGATTAGGGTCGCCGACCCGGACCCAATTGCCGCCGGGTCCCGCCAACAGCGCAATCAGCTCTTCCTGCAAGGGGACGCTGTCTTGCGCCTCGTCCTCCAAGACAAAGGGCCAACGCCGCCGGTAGCGGCTGCACAAATCCGGGTATTGCTGCAACATCTCTACGGCCATCCACACCAAGTCATCGAAGTCGAGGCCGCCAATGGTCTCGACTTGCTGCTGGTAGAGCCGGTAGATTTCCGCGCCGATCCGCAAAAACTGGTTGTCGTCCTCCCGACCGCCAATCCGCGCCAAGAGGTCCTCGGCCCGCAAGCGGCGGTTCTTGGCCGTGGTGATGACCGTGCGGGCGACTTTCCGCGCAATGTCGCGCCACTCCTGCTCCCACTGCTGATCTACATACTCCCCAGGCCCCAACCGGCCCCACCCCCCTTTGTTGTCGTCGTTCCAAATACGCCCCGCCTTTTCGAGCCAGCACTCGCAGGCGCGCGCGACGAGAACCGAGAACTAAGCCACACC
>VXZF01000643.1 GCA_009845645.1 Gemmatimonadota bacterium
GCCTCGTGGATGGAAGAAGACGAAGACGCCAGCGAGGCGGGCGAGCCAACGCCGACCGACGACCAAGGGTGCTCATTCGCGCCGCGCTGCCGCTACAAAAGCGACCTGTGCAGCCAGCAGATGCCCGCGCTGGAGGGCGAAGCGCACCTAGCCGCCTGCCACCACAAAGACGAGTTAGAACTACAGGGCGTGTAGTATTCTTTACTTGGCTGCGTAATACGGTTCCGCGTCGAATCCCGGATACCGCGTCGCCATCCCCGAGATAAATTCTTTCGTCCACAGCGAGTCGCCCGGCGGCGAGAAGCCCAGCAGTTCGCGCTGGCGCGGGGTGGCTTCAGCCATGAAGCGATTCATGGCGGCACCTTGAGCACCACTTTTATACGTGAAGGTGCGACCTCCGTCCCAAGGGCGGTCCTTGCGGGTAAAGCCCACCCACATAACCGGGCGGTGCCCTGCTGGCGCAGTGAAATCCGAGGCAGCGTGGCGGGTAAAGACGCTGTAGAGGCACACCGAACCGCCGGGGACGATCATCGGCACGGCTTCCGCGTCGGAGTGGCCCTTGGGCACCATGCGAATCGGGGCCATCCCTTCCTCGACGTCGTCGAAGCAGTAGAAACACACCAAATTCATAAAGTCGTCGGGTTCGATGATCGGCCCGAGTGTGTTGTTGCCGTAGTCGATGTGAAAATTGGTCCCGTATTCCTCGCCGGCGTATTTCATGCCCAAGTGGCCCTCGCAGAGGCGAATCTCGCGCGTGCCTAAGACGCGCTCGGCCGCGTCAATCAGATCGGGATGGACGGTGACGTGATTGAGGCCGGAGTGGTCCCAGGGAAAGAGTATTTGCTGAGGGGTATCGTTGCGGCGGTCGTTGGCTAAGTATTGGTCGTAGGACGGGGCGAAATGGGTGAAGAAGCCATCGAGCGCGGCTTGCTGCTCGTTTTTGGTAAGGAAATTCTCGACGATCAGGAAGCCCTGTTCTTTGTATGTAGCGAGTTGGGCGTCGGTGATGTGCATTTAAGAGTCTCGCTATTGCTTGTCGGCGTAGATCCCCACAATCCGCTGCAACAGGTCCAGAGCCTGCCCGCGCTCGCGCTGGAAGGCATTGCGGCCGATGATGGAGCCAAAGCCGCCGCCATCGCGGATGCCGGTTATCTCCTCGATGATTTCCTCCTCGCCCTTGGCTGGGCCGCCAGAAAAGATCACCACGCGCCGCCCATTAAAAGCCGATTGCACCACGTGGCTCACGCACTCGGCCAAGGTGCCCGTCGGCACATCCGCATACGCCTTGCGCGCCTCGTCCTGCTCAATGTGAGCCGTAGGCGGTTTGACCTTGATGACATGGGCCCCTAGCTGAGCGGCGATTTGGGCGGCGTACGCGGTAACGTCGAGCGCGGTCTCCCCTTCCTTGCTCAAGTCCGAGCCGCGCGGATAGGACCAGACCACCACGACTAAACCGTACCGCTTGGCCTCTTCGGCCAAGGCTTGCAGCTTTTCGTACATCTCCTGCCGCAGGGCCGAACCTGGATAGACCGTGTAGCCAATGCCAACGCAACCCAAGCGCAGAGCGGCGGAAATGGAGCCAGTGAGCGACTGAGTGGGGTCTGCGTCAGAGTGGAGATTTTCCCGGTTGTTGAGCTTGAGGATCAGCGGCAGATCACCCGCATAGTCGCGCGCGCCGGCTTCGAGGAATCCGAGTGGGGCGGCGTATGCACTGAGGCCAGCGTCTATGGCTAGCTCAAAGTGATAGCGCGGATCGTATGCGGGCGGGTTGGGAGCGAAGCTGCGCCCGGGCCCGTGCTCGACGCCCTGATCTACGGGCAGAATGACCAGCTTGCCCGTGCCGCCGAGCGCACCGTGGTTGAGCAGACGAGCCAAGTTGGTCAAGGTGCCGGGATTGTCGCTGCCATACCAACTTAGAATTTCGCGGATGCGATCTTGCATTTTGTACCTTTCTCGTGTGGGAATAGATAATTGACAAAAAGAAAAGCTCCTCAATCGCGCAAAGCGCGCTAAAGGAGCTTAACAAAATGGCGGGGACGACGAGACTCGAACTCGCGACCTTCGGCGTGACAGGCCGACGTTCTAACCAACTGAACTACGCCCCCGTTTCGTTTGATAAAGTAAGAGCCGGACTAAATACTGTCAATGGATGACCGAGGCTTTGGCCTGTGCATCACTCTCTTTTCTCAACCGCTTGAGCGCGCCGCGCATGAGCTGGCGCTTGAGCGGGCTGAGGTGGTCGATAAAGAGCTTGCCGTCGAGGTGGTCGATTTCGTGCTGGAGGGCGCGGGCGTAAAAGCCCTCGCCCTCAGTCTTGAAAGGCTGGCCATCGAGGCCAGTGGCCTCGACCTCGACCCAAGCGTAGCGCTTGACATCGCCGAACAGGTCGGGAAAACTCAGACAACCTTCCTCGCCGATTTGCTCGCCCTCGTGGCCTGTGATCTTGGGATTGATTAAGGCCATTGGCTGGTAGTTAGGCTGATGAGCAGTCACATCAACAACGCAGACCCGCTTGAGGACGCCAATCTGCGGGGCGGCAAGCCCAACCCCCTCCGCTGCGCGCATGGAATCGAAGAGGTCGGCGACAAGGGTGCAAATGGCGTCATCCACCTCTGCAACTCGCGCGCACTTCTGGCGGAGGCACTGCGCCCCGAACAGCGCGATTTCGCGTTTCATGTGTCCAAGGGGTCTAATTCGAGGGCAATATAGCGCAGGCCCAAATCGGCGAGTGCAGCCACTAGGGCCGAGCGCAACCGGGCCTCAACGAGGCGGGCGATGGCTGCTGCGGGCAAGCGCAACACGAGCATCTGGTCGCGCTGCTCGTACGCGGCCGGCAGCAGCGAATGCGCTGCGAGCAGCGGATTGACCCGCGCAAAGAGCGGCTCGTCGGCACCGGAGTCGGCTATGGAGAGCAGCGCCTCGTTCATGCTGCCAGAGCGGAAGCCGCACAGATCGACGGTAGTTTGCAGATAGCCAATTTCCCGCAAGTGCTCCATCAAAGATCGGCGCGCATCCGAGTTGCCCAGCAGGTGCGTCAAGTCCTCAGCGGGCAACTCAATGCGCGACAACGTCTCGTGGTGGCGGGCGCGGACCTGATCGAAGCCACAGACCTCGCGCAGATAGCGTTCAGCATGGTCAATTTGGCGCAGGCCCTCGGCGGTAACAGGCGTGCCGTAGGGGAAGCGCGACGAGAGACAGGCCATGGCCGGGCGGTCCCACACCGTCAGCCCCCAGCGCTTGGCTAGGGCGCGCACGTCGTCCTTGGTCAGACCCGCCTCGGCTAAGGGCGCGTGTACGCCGCGCTCGCGGGCAGCCTTAGCCCCAGGACGGAAATCGCCGATATCGTCGGCGTTTTGGCCGTAGAGGATGTAATCGACATTGAGGCTGCGCGCGAGTTGCTCCATGTGGGTGAACAGCTCTTGCTTGCAGTAGTAGCAGCGGTTGGGCGCGTTTTTGGCGTAATCGGGGTTGTCCAACTCGCGGGTTTTGACCACCTCGTGGCGGATGCCGAACTCGCGGGTGATCTCGGCGGCCCTCTCCAACTCGCCGGTGGCATAGCTCTCAGAGTCCGCGGTGACGCAGATGGCCCCCTCGCCCAACACCCGCTGGGCCGCCACCGCCAGCGTGGCACTATCGACTCCGCCCGAATAGCCGACCAGCACCTGTCCCATCGGGCGCAAAATATCTTCGAGATGCGCTAGTTTTTCGTCTAGGGAAATCATGGCGGTCAGAAAGGGGATTTTTCCGCGGACGTAGCACAGGGCATGATCGCGGCGTCAACCATGCCGTGCAGGATCTTCTTGTCGGCCGGGAACACAAGGGCTTGGATGCCGCACAGGCGCGGTGCATCGCCGATGACGTAGTAATAAGGACGCAGCATCACCCGGCCCCGCATGGGCACGACCTCGTCGCGGTGGAAGTCGTAGTAGCGCACGGTGCGGCGGGCAGCCTTGTGGAATTCCTGTAAGATGTAGGGCTGGTGCGCAAAGCGGTCGAGCGCCTCTTGCACGCGCTCGGCCCATTCGGGTTCGGACAGATCGTGGCCAATGGACACGCCCTTGCTCTCATAGGCTATGTTGGAAAAACCCGAGGGCTTGAGCACTAGCTCGCGCTGCTTCTTGGTTAGGTGCTTCAACTGCTGCCAGTCGCTGACGGGCTGGCCGCCAATGTCGAGGCCGGGAATGATGGCGTGGGGCGGCAGCGGCCGCGCATCGACAATCCACGAGCGCGGAATCAAGCTGTCCAAGGCGGCAAAAGGCTCCTTGCCCAAGGCGCGGCGCCAATAGGATTTGAGCGCGGGGTGGTGGTAGAACGCCAGCCAGAGTTTTTCTTCGAGATATGCCTTTGGCGGCGGAGTCAAGCACAGGGCGTTTTTCTTGGTGAAATAGGTAAAAAGCTCGGCCTTGGGAATGTTTTTTAGGTCGAACAGTTCAAAGAAGCGATAGGCCGCGTCAATGCGCCAAGGGGCCGGCTCGTCAGCGCCTTGGAGGAAGAGGCCATTTTCGTCAAAGCGGGCCTCGCGCGGGTGGGCACTGCGGGCTGGTTTGCCAGCCGCCTGCAAGCGCTCGACCAGCCATTCCATTTCTCGGCGATAGGCCTCGGACTCGTCCGAGACGAAGAGGGCGAAATGCGGCTCATCCACCTTGGCGGCAGCGGCAATAGCTTCGTAGAATGGATCGATCAGGCCGCGGGCACCGCCGATGATGTCGTAGCCGAGATCGGCATAGACCTCCGAGACTTGGGCGGTGAATCCCATGCCGCCGGGGATGGCGTCTAGCTCGACTAGCTTGAAGCCGTCCTCGGTGAGCAGCAGGTCCGGGCGGATGACCAAGGGCAGCTGGGATTTGATCCGGTTCCAGAGGCCCATTTCGCGCACGGCACTGGGTTTGCCCAAGTCCAGGTATTCGTGAATCCAAGGCGGCTCGACGCCTTTGACACTCTGGTGATAGAGCTGGTTGGAGGCCTTGTAAAACTGATGGAGGACGCCGCCGAGTTGATCTAGGTAGCGGTGTTGCGCCGGCGAAAGATAGAACGGCTCTGGGGCAATGCGCCACGGCAGATTACTGTCCGGGTGTAAATGGGTGCGGTCGCCTTCAAAAAGGCCACCGGCGGGACAATGGGCATTGATGTGGAGGCAGAGCGCTTTGAGGTCGGGTGCAGTACTGGGCAGGGACATCGAATAGGCTCGCTAAGATGTATGCCCATTAATTTAGGATGAATGGTACGCTAGGTCAACGACGGGCCTGTTGGCCTTTGGCAAGAACAAGCCAACACCGCATATTTGCTCAGGTGACGAAGGAGCGCGATATGGAGCTGATAGGCAGGCGTTGCCTAGTGACCGGCGGCGGGCGCGGCATTGGCCGGGCTACTGCCTTGGCCTTGGCGCGAGAAGGGGCACACGTGGCGATTTTGGCCCGCACCGGACCAGAGCTAGACGAAACAGCCACACTTTTGGCAGACCACGGCCAAGCGGCGTTAAAACTACAGGCGGATGTGGGGCGGCGCGAGGAAGTAGATGCGGCCATTGAACGCGTGCTCGCAGCTTGGGGTGGGGTCGATGTGCTGGTCAACAACGCGGGAATTCAGGGGCCTATCGGGCGAGTGGAAGAGGTTGATCCAGACGCTTGGATGCAGGTGGTACAGGTCAATCTCGGCGGCTGTTTCTACTGCACCCGCAAGGTCTTGCCGGCCATGATCGCCCAGCACTACGGCAAAATCATCAACCTCTCGGGCGGCGGTGCCGTGGGGCCGCGGCCCTTCTTTAGCGCGTATAGCGCCTCCAAGGCCGCAGTCGTGCGCTTTAGCGAAAACTTGGCTGGAGAAGTGGCTGAGCACGGCATTGACGTCAACGCCATTGCCCCTGGAGCGGTCAACACGCGGATGCTCGACCAACGGCTAGCGGCCGGCGCGTCCCTGAGCGCAGAAGAGCGGGAGCGAGATCAACGCCTGCTGCGCGAGGGCGACGCTACGGGCGAGCGAGCGGCCGCGCTGGCCGTCTATCTGGCCTCGGCGCGCTCAGACGGGCTGACAGGGCGGCTGCTGTCAGCGGTTTGGGACCCGTGGGAAACCTTCGATGTCGAGGCGATTATGGCCACCGAGACCTTTGCGGTGCGGCGCGTACCACCGCAGGAGGACTGAGTGTACAAAGTGGGGATCGTCGGAGCGGGTCGCATGGGGCAGCGACGAGCCGCCACAGCCCATGCCCATCCTGAGTCCGCAGTAACCCTAATCTACGACGAGCACGCACCCGCCGCAGCCGAATTGGCCGCCGAATGCGGGGCCGCAGTGGCGGCTTCGCGGGAGAAGCTAATCGCGGCCGATCTCGACATCGCGGTGGTCGCGACGACGCACGACGCATTGGCCCCCATCAGCACCGCCGCGCTCTTGGCCGGCAAACACGTCTTGTGTGAAAAGCCGCTGGGGCGCAACCCCCGGGAAGCCCGTCAGGCCGTCGCCGCGGCCGAGCAGAGTGGGTGCGTGCTCAAGGTCGGCTACAACCACCGCTATCACCCCGCTGTCCAAAAGCTGCACGAGGTCTGCACGGCGGGTGAGATCGGCCCGCTGCTGAGCATCCGGGCGCGCTATGGCCACGGCGGACGGCCCGGTTACGAGCGCGAGTGGCGCACCAATCCCGAGCAGGCGGGCGGCGGCGAGCTTTTGGACCAAGGAGCGCATCTAATCGACTTGGCCAAGTGGCTCTTGGGGGACTTTGCCGAAGTCACAGGCTATGCCGAGACTCATTTCTGGGACTCGCCCGTGGAGGACAACGCCTACGGTCTTTTTCGCACGGCCACCGGGCAGATCGCCTCGCTGCACGCGAGTTGGACGCAGTGGAAAAACCTCTTCAGCTTCGAGGTCTTCGGACGCGATGGCTACGTCTGCGCCGAGGGCTTAGGGGGAGCTTATGGGCCGGAACGAGCCGTAGTAGGGCGGCGCAATCCCCAAGGCGGTGCGCCGGACAGCGAGCGCTTCGACTACTCAGACGAGGATCGCTCGTGGGAACTGGAGTGGGCCGATTTTTTGCGCGGCCTAGCCGGCGCGGGCACCCCTTATTCGCTTGGACGGGAGGCTTTGGAGACTATCGAGTGGATTTACCGCTTCTACCGGGCTGCTGCCGAAAAGCGCTCTGTGCGGCGGGAAGAATCTCTAAACATGTAGAAAAAAACGAGTTACGAATAGTATAGCCGCCGCGCCATTAGGTAC
>VXZF01000602.1 GCA_009845645.1 Gemmatimonadota bacterium
CCGTCTGCCTCCAAGCTGGCGCGGCGATTCGGCTCGACTTGGGGATGGAGCGTTTTGTCAATAAGCCTTCGTACGATCTGCCGTGGAATTAGGGACTGATGTTACGCAGTAGGGGGCGGTTTGAAACCGCCCCCTACACCGAACCGATCAATGTAGGGGCGTCCCTTGTGGACGCCCATGCGACACCGCGTATGCAGCCAGCGGAATCCGACGAGGGCAACCACAAGGATTGCCCCTACAATGCGTAACGTCTGTTAGGAGGCTACATGCACAACCGAATCAAAAATCAATTCGCTGCGGGGAAGCCCGCCTTTGGTACCCAACTCCGCTTTGGCTCTCCGGCTATTGCCGAACTCTGCGGTCACTCAGGCTTTGACTTTCTCGTCATCGACTCGGAACACGCGCCGCAAACCCCCACCGGCATCCAGGCGCAATTGCAGGCCATCGGCAATACCCCGGCCACGCCTATTGTCCGCCTGCCGCGCATCGACGAGGAGCAGATCCGCCTCTATCTCGACATGGGTGCGCTGGGCATCCTCGCTCCGTTTGTAAACACCGCCGCCCAAGCTGCAGAAGGCGCTCGCGCCTGCCGCTATCCTCCGGTTGGCATTCGCGGTTTTGGACCGCATCGGGCGGCTCAGTATGGGTTGCGCACCGATGAGTACTTCGCGGAGATAAACGACTTAGTGATATTCATCGCGTTGATCGAGACGGCCGAAGCGGTCGCCAATATCGACGAAATCCTCGCTGTCGAGGGTGTCGCTACGTTCGTCATCGGCCCGGTTGATCTGTCGATCTCGCTGGGGGTGCCCTTTGACTACGAGGGATCCGTCTTCCAAGATGCTCAGGCCGAGTTGGCCGCGGCCGCTCGCCGCGCTGGCAAGCCCGCTGGCATCGGGGTCTATCGCCCGGCTAGCGATCCGCAATCAATCCAACGCGCCATAGACGACGGCTTCTCGCTGATTCTCGCTGGTGGCGACGAGCCGTTTCTCGCGGCTGGCTGCCAACAGATGGCGCGCGTCCGCGCCGACTTGGGGTACTAAGTATGCGACAGCTCGAGGTTCTCTTTCTGCCCCACCCGGTCGCTGCGATCGCCTCGCCTTGGGCGACCGACGTGATTGAGGCCGTAAGTGCCCGACACAATCTCCGCATCTTCGACCGCACCCAACCGGCCGCGCCGCAAATGGCGGGCATTGAAGCCATCGTCGATTTAGGGGGCAATATCAGCCCAGACCTGCTGGCCGCTGCGACCGACGCTGGCGTCAAATTCCTCCAGGTCCAGACTACCGGCCTCGACCACGTCGATGTCGAGGGGATTCTCAGTACTGGGCTGTTGCTCGCCCATTGCCCTGGGCAGCTCAGCAGCGTGGCGTTGGCTCAGAGTGCGATGATGTTCATTCTCATGCACGCTCACCGCTACGGAGAGGCGCGGCGGAATTTCGACGCTGGCAAGATGTACGTGCCTACGGGCGTCGAGTTGGAGGGTCTGACGCTCGGCCTGATCGGTTTTGGTGCGAGTGCCCAAGATTTGGCGCGGCGGGCCAAGCCCTTTGGCCTGCGGATCTTGGGCATCGACATCCGCCCCATTGAAGAGGAAATCCTCGCCGAGATCCAACCCGAATTTCTCGGCGGTCCCGAGGACGTCGACCGCGTGGTGGCCGAGAGCGACTACCTGTCGCTGCACCTGCACCTGACGCCGGAAACTCGGCATACCATTGACGCGCGGCGCATTGGCCTGATGAAGGAGACCGCGTGCTTGATCAACGTGGCGCGAGGGGCGCTCGTCGATGAGGACGCCCTGTACGAGGCTCTGGTGGACGGTCGCTTGAGCGGGGCCGGGCTCGATGTTTTCGCTCAGGAGCCACCCGACGCTACGGCCCCTGTTTTCCAATTGCCCAATGTGTTTGCCATGCCCCACACCGCTGGTTCGACCGATGGCACCTCGCGCAAGCGGGCGCGTCTGGCCGCGGACAATCTCGACCGCTACGCTCGGGGCGAGGCGCTCGTGGGGCAAATCACGGCTAGGTTTATCTAAATTTTCGTCGCGCTGAAAAGTATTCTTGACATGGTTGTACTGCTCTTTTTGATTGCGGAATAGGTGCTTTAAGGGAGCCCCCTAGTCCGCCAAAAGGGCCAAGCCCACCTCTCTCGGAATATCTCCTGCTGTGTACTCTTTTCTGCCTGATCTACGCGGACATCAGGCGCAACGAATGGAGATCACATGCAGCGATATTCTCGGATTCATCCTGCTGCAAGCCCTATCCTCACCCGTTTCATCTCCGCCTCCGCAGAGAACGGAGCGGCAGTAAGAAAAAACCGATTCATCGCCTGCCTCGTCGCACTGAATTTTTTAGGGGGTATAGTCTGGGCTGCGGAAACGCCCGAGACGGTCTTGATCCGCCAGGTTTTAAGCACTGAAAGATCCGGCCATCGGCGGGGAAATACAGACGTAGCCATCCAAGCCTATGCCGATCACGTCGTCGTCTATGAAGGGCATCATTCGGCGGATCCGCGTGGCTGGACCATAATCCGCGAAAACCGAGCGGCCTTAGCCCGAGCCCTAGCCGCTGATTTCGAACACCGGCGCTACGATCTCAACCGCACGGTGTTGTTTATTCTCGCCCGTAACGACAAAGCCATCGTCGCTACTCAGGACTCGGGTCTGGTCATTGATCAGCGAAGCGGTACTAGCCAGTCCTTCGACATGTATCGCCTGTGGACCTTTACCAAAGACGATGACCACTGGCGCGCTGTCAGCGTCTTCCAAAATATCGCAGATACCACGGCTGTAGCACCTGCTCCCGCGGCGAGCGTGACGGACATCGCGGCGATATTGGAGCGGGAAGCCGAGGCTTGGCAAAACAAAGACATCGGGGCCATAATGGCGGCCGTTGATGAGGACTTCGTCGCCTACGACGCCTATCACCTGATGGACCGAACTAAGTGGCGCATTGCATTCAGCGACGCCGAGGAATTTGAGGATTGGCTGAGAAAGCGATTGACGTATGCGAACTATACCATCGATCGGCGCGTGATTTACACCAATCTAGGTGAAAATGGGCTGACGGCCCTGGCCTTGACCGAGGAGACGGTCTCTGTCTCCCACGAAAAAGGCTCGGCGATCCACAGCATGAAGCGATATGTATTTTGGGGATTAAGTCGCAGATCAGGGGATTGGAAAATTACCCAGTTGCTCGCGAACTTGCCGATTCCCCGGGGTATAGAAGAGTAGCGTCAGGCACTGCGAAAGGAGTGTGTATGTCCTCGGCTGCGCTTCCGCCCAATCCCAATCTAGAGCAACTCAAGAAGCAAGCCAAAAGCCTGCTGAAGGGCCACCGATCCGCTGATCCCGCCAGCGCGCAGCGGCTCAGGCAAACCTTGTCGCATTTGTCCGAGCAGACGGACGACGAGATATTTCAGACCAAGTTCTCCTTGAGAAACGCCCAACTGGTCATTGCCCGCGAGTATGGCTTCGAGCGATGGGCCGATTTGAAGCGGCACGTTGAGTCTCGCCGTGCGACGGAGACCATGTATATATTTACCTGAACGGTTGACAGATTATCAGGAGGTATCTCGCAGTGAATGCACTTATTACAGGTGCCAGTTCTGGCATTGGCGAGACCATCGCGCGTCGGCTGGCGGCGGCTGGGCACCGAGTTGCGCTGATGGCGCGCCGTGCGGAGCGGGTGCAGGCTATCACCGCTGAGTTGGACGGCGCAGTAGCGGTGCCGGGCGATGTGGGTATTGTTGCGGATTGCGAAGCTGCAGTGCGGGAGTCGGTGGAGGCGTTTGGGAGTCTCGACGCGCTGGTCAATGCGGCCGGCACTTGGGTGGAGGGGCCGCTTGCCGAGGTCAGCTACGAAGACCTACGCACCTTTGTCGATACGGATGTAAACGGCGCGTTGCAGATCACGCGCGCCGCCCTGCCAGTGCTGATGCAAAGCGGCGGACGGATAGTACATATCAACGGCTTGCAGGGGCTGATCCGCGCGCGGCAGCCGGTGCTCTATGCGGCGATTGAGTCTGCGGTGCGCGGGCTGTGTGAGAGTTTGCGCTGGGAAGTAGCAGAGCAGGGAGTCCACGTCGGCTTAATCACCTTAGGCTCAGTGGCTAGCCCCAATCCAGTGTCGTTGGATGAAGGCGACCGGCGTTGTCGCTTGAGCCGCGATGAAGTTGCCGACGCCGCGTGCTTTGTGCTGGCGCAGCCGCGCGGGGTCAATGTCGATGAACTGGTGCTGACGCCGCTGGGACAGCAGTGGTGATCAAGCCGCGACGGGCGTGGGCAATTCCGGTACGTATTCGTAGTCTGGCTCGGCCTTTTGTCGTTCGAGGATGGCGGCGATCTCCGTCCATGCCTCGTACAGCCCCTGCGGACAGTGCGGCAGGTCGCTTTTGATGGCCGCGTGTAGTTTGCCGAGCCGGTAGCACGGCACGCCAGCGTACATGTGGTGTTCAATGTGGTAGTTCATGTGCCAGTAGAGGAAGCGGAAGAACGGATTCAAGATGACCGTGCGGGTGCAGAGCCGAAAGTCCGGCACGTCGTCTTGCAAGCCGATGTGCTGGGTGTTGTTGCACAAAAACAGCAACCAGCCGCCGTAAAAAGGCGCGAGCGTAACGAGCACTGGTATCATCCACAGGCCGAAGTACAAGGATACCGCTACGATTAGGGCGTGACCCACTAGCAAGAAGCGATCCCAGCGAATGAGCCGTCGCCGCTTGTCTGGTTCCGATTCGGGGAAGAGCGCCAGTTCCCATTCGCCCTCTAATTGCCCGCGTGCCCGCCGCCAAGTCGCCTTGTAGCGGGCGTACATGCCCCACGGATTTACAATAGCACTCTTGAGAAAATCCACGAATCGCAATTGGGTCGGCAGGACCACTTCGAGATCGTCGGGCGGGTGCAGAGTGTACTTGTGGTGCTCGGCGTGACTGGTCCAGAAGTGGATGTGGTTGTACGCGCCTAGAAAGCTGAATACGCGTAGGAAGAAGTAGTTGAGGAACTTGCTCTTGAAGACTGTAGAGTGACACAATTCGTGGAAGCCGTTGAGCAAAAAGGCGTAGAACGTGCCGTGGAAAAAGAGGATCAGCAGCAACCACGGCAGGGCCAAGTGCTCCGCCGCGTACCAAGCCCCCGCGCCCGTCACCGCTAGCAGACCCAAATGCCCCAGCGTTTGCAGTAGGCCCCAAAAGTCGCTGCGCTGGTTGAGCGCAGCGAGCGTCTCGCGCGGCAAAGGGCACCGATACCAGTTTATTTTGCGCTGGTTTTTTGTCAGCTCCATGGCATTTCCTCCTCTAAAAAAGCTAATCTTACTGTCGCAATTTGGCGCTGGCCGGGCAAGTTGTCTTCGACCTATAAGTGCCCCTTCCTTATATCCTCGACGATGCGGACCAACACCTCAACCGCAGCGCTAATGAAGCGCTCTCCCTTTTCGGCGGACCCATAGGTTGGGTCGCCGTAGGTGCCTTGGTCGGTCGATTGGTGGATCCAGCGGTAGCGGGAGACTTGGCCGGCGCGCTCGGATTGCGGCGGGTGGCCGTCCTTTTGCAGGCGATCTGCTTTGACCCACTCGGGATGCAGGGCCATCATCAGCGAGGTCTCCATCTCGCCCGCGTGTCCCCAACCGTGAGGCCCTGCCTCCCTGATCTCGCCCAGCTCGTCGTAGGCAAACCAAGAGGTGCCATAGATTCTCGCGTCGGGGCACTTCTCCATCAGGCGCTGGAGGGAGACGTTCATATTGGGAACATTGCCGCCGTGGCCGTTGACGATGAGGATCTTGTCGAAGTCGGCGTGGACCATGCTACTGACGGTATCGACGATCATGTTGATGTGGGTCTCTGATTGGGCTGTTATCGTGCCCTTGAACCGCAGATGGTGTGGGGAATAGCCCAGCCACTGCGCCGGGAGACAGAGAACCTGATCGGGGATCTCCGCGTCGAGGTGATCGACGATAGCGGCGACCTCGGCGGTGTCCGTTATAAACGGCAGGTGCGGCCCGTGCTGCTCAAACGCCGCTATGGGATATACGACTACTGTATCTCTGGATACCTGCTCTAGGTCAGGCCAAGTGAGTTCAGCTAGTTTCACAATTAGTTCCCCCAGCGGTCTGGATTGATGCCCGGCGCGTCGCGCTGCATGCCTTGGGGTTTGTGGACCTGCTTCCACTCCTTGCCGGTGGTGTTGCGGCTTTGGAGAAAAGGTTTGGCCACAGCCGGTGCGTTTTCCACCCATTTCGGGTCCCATTCGTCCATCGGCTGAACCGGCCCCGCCCAAGCTGGCCGGTAGCCGAACTGGATCAGTTCCCGAGGGGCCAAGTCCCTGTTGGGATGGGTGCCGTGGAAGAGGAGGGCGGGTATCATGACGACTGAACCGGCCTTGGCGCAGAGCGTGATTTCCTGTGGGTGCGAGACATAGCGCACGTACGGGTTGGCTTGGGCGTGAAACGAGAGATGGGAGCGCGGGATGAGCCGGAAGGGCGCGCGCTCGGGCGGCAGGTCGTCGAGGTAGTAGAGCACCCGCAGAAGGCGCGGCGAAGAGCCTTCAAAGCCAAAGATGGACGAGCCGAATGGCTGGCCGTCGGTGTGCATTGAAATGCCTGGTGAGCCGGAGAGGGTGCGGGTAAAAAGCCCATGCGTGAAGACGATGTCTGGCCCCATCAGCGCTTTGAGGAATTCCGCGATCGGCGGATAGCCGATCAACTCGGCTACCAACCGGCTCGCGCATTGGGGCTCGTGGTGGAAGGTTTGGGCCTCGCTGTAGTCCTTTTGCCCCATCGGCAGGTCTTTTAGCTCGGCCTTTAGCGCTGCAATGTGCTCGGCGTCGAGCACGTCCGGCATGAGCACGTAGCCCTCCATTTCGAGATGGCGGATCTGCTGGCTCAGGGAGAAAGCGGCAAAATCGGTTTCATCGACCGTCATAAAGCCGATTTCTTCTTTGGGATCAATTTTTACCGTGGTGGTCTCCATAGTGTCCTCCTTTGGGCGGCGATGCTACTTGCGCGACTCTCGCCACTTGTCAAGAGAAAAGTCGTCTGAATCGTACAATGCAAAAATCTTGGCCTCTTTGTCTCGCACCTCTGCGGCCAATTCCAACACTTCTTCGGCGTGTTCCAGGGGAATGCGCACGCAGCCGTCGCCGTCGCCGAAGATCAAGTCTCCCGGCCGAATCCGCACCGACCCTACGGTAATTGGCGCGTTGACTCGCGTCG
>VXZF01000462.1 GCA_009845645.1 Gemmatimonadota bacterium
GTCTGGGGCGTCTGGGGTCGAGGCCAAATGGCGCTTTGCCGAACCGCACGGCTCGTTGCCTGAGCAGATCCGAGCCGTCTTTTTCGACTTCGCCGAATTTGTCAAAGGGATTCTCGCCGGGTCGCTGGGCCATCAGACTAGCGTCAATTTATATGCGTACGACGGCAACTATCGCCGCATGGTGTTTGCCCCGTTTATCGCGCTCTTCTTTTTAGGCGAGTTAAGCTATCGGCTCTGGGGCGAGTTGTCCGAGAGGAAGCTCGGAGTGGCGACACTGGGGGGAACGTGGTTTGTCGGCGGCGTTTTACTTACCTGCACTCTCGTCGAATACGACGCCCACTTCAATCGCTACCAGCAGCCTTTCTTGCCGCTTTACATTCTCTTTGCCGCTTTAGGCTTGGGGCGCTTGGACGCGGTTGGGGGGGAATGGGGCCGCAAGCTGGCGCGGGGGTTAGCTTGCTTTTTCGGTTTGTGGGGGTTGATATCGGTGGGATTTTTCGCGGTTGCGTACGGGGAAAATTGCAGCGATATCTGCAATCAGCAGGTCGAGATGGCGCGCTTTATAGACGCCGAGCTGCCGCCCGACGCGCGCCTCGCCGTCAACGACGCCGGTGCCCTGCGCTACTTCAGCGGTCGCCAGACGATTGACTTAGTCGGGTTGACCACGGCTGGGAACAGTGTGCCTTGGCGGCACGGGAGCGGATCGCTATTTGAGCGGCTGGAAGCTATGCCGCCGGAGCAGCGCCCGCAGTACTTCGCCATTTTCCCCAATTGGTTCAATTTTCCCGAGGGCTTCTTTTTGCAACCACTGCACCGCATTCGCGTCTTTGAGCCGTCGATTATAGATGCGGAGAAGGTGTTGTATCAGGCGCATTGGGCCACCGATCTCAGCGGCGAGGCCATCCGCAACCGGACGCTCTTAGAGGAAGGTTGGCGGGTGGTTGATAAAGTGGATGTGGCCGATTTGGAAAGTGAACGCCGGCACGGCTACCAATCCACGGTGTGGGTGCCCGGTAGTGGGGAGGCGAATCTGTTGATGGCGCTGAGTGCTACCGACAATCCCCAAGCTGTGTACATTGACGGGGGCCGGACAGTAACGGGGGGTGAGCGGATGGAGGTGGCGCTGCAGGCTGGTCGACCGGCGACGGTGATCATGCGCTCGGTTACAGGTATTGCTCAGCACTTTGCGGTAGTAGCTAATGGGAAGAAAATTGCTAACGTGGAGCTGCCGGGAGGGCGAGGCCGTCAGTGGCTCGAATTAGCCGTCGGCCAGATAGCGGCCTCAGATGTGCTCGACCGCGTCGAGCTTGAGACACAGCCGATCCACTTTGGCGGCGATTTGCGGCCGATTGTCTCGTTTCACTATTGGGTTTTGCAGCCGTGAACTGTTCTCGCGATATCAGCGCGGCACAGCTAAAGCGAGAGGAAGGCATCCTCTGGGCGATTCTAATCGCCGCTCTCGGTGTGCGCCTAGCTTATCTCTATCAAGCGGTTGATACGCCGCTCTTCGACGTCCTCTTGATCGACTCTGAGTTCTACGACCGCCGCGCCCGGGCCATTGTCGCGGGCGATTGGCTGGGCGACCAGCCCTTCTTTATGAATCCGTTTTACTCCTACTTTTTGGCCGTCATTTACGTGCTGCTGGGCGCTGAATACTGGTGGGTTGGCTTGGTGCAGGCGGTGCTGGGGACGGGTAGCTGCTATTTGATCTACGCACTGGGTCGGAAACTGTGGAGCGCACAAATTGGCCTGTTGGCCGCAGGCATGGCGGCGATCTACCAGCCGTATGTGTTTTACGACGGGGCGCTGCTGACCGCCGCGCCGATCACCTTTTTGAATCTCGCGGCTCTGTATTGTTTAACGCATGCGCAAGGTGCGGCGCGTTGGCTGTGGGGCGCGGGCCTGCTGTTGGGAGTTTCGGCTACGGCCCGGCCTATGGTCTTGCTGTTTGTCGCAGCAGTCGCTGGCTGGTTTGTCGCGCAGGGTGGGCGGCGCGGTTGGCGGCAGTGGGGATTGGTGGCCGTGGGCTGCGGTCTCGTAGTGGGCGCAGTGGCTTGCCGCAACTATCTCGTTGGAGGGGAGTGGCTGCTGACCACATCCTCAGCCGGGATGAACTTCTACGTGGGCAACCACCCCGAGGCCAACGGCATCTACGCACAAGTCGATTTCCTGTCCAGCGCCGAGCCGGACTTGGAGCGCGAGGCGTTTATCCGCGAGGCTGAGGCACGCACGGGCCGAGAGCTGACCCCGGCCCAAGCCTCTAGATATTGGCTGGTGGCCGGCTTGCGCTTTGCCGTGGAAAATCCCCTCGCGTATCTGGCGCTACAAGGCCGCAAGCTCTACATGTTCTGGAACGGAGTCGAGGCGCAAAACAACCTGAGTTTGTACTTGGCGCGGGATTTTGTGCCTCTATTGCGCTGGTGCATTCTGGGGTGGGGATTGGTGGCCCCGCTGGCGGTCGTGGGTTGGGCCACTAGTCGTCGCTCTTCTCTGCTCGACCTGTATCTGGCGAGCTATCTGGCCGCTTGCCTGCTGTTTTTCACGTCCTCGGAATACCGCCTACCCGTTGTACCGGTAATTCTGCTCTATGCCGCTTGCTGGCTTGCCAACGCCGCGGCTTGGGCGACGGGTGGGTCGCATCGCCGGTTGCTGGGGTCGTGCCTGTTGGTGGTCTTAGTCGCGCTGCCGATCAATTATCGAGACGCCGGGGCTGAGCGGCTGACTTGCAAACGCGTTGATTACTACAATTTCGGAACTTTGTACCAACGCCGAGGTGATTGGGCAGAGGCCGAGAGCATGTTCCGCAAGGCGCTGCGCATTGACCCGTCATTTGCGCCCGCTGCCTCTGGTCTAGCGGCTGTATTGGCGCAGCAAGAAGGCGGCGATTCAGATATCCAACGCGGTTTAGAGTTCTTCGGCGCTGGGGAGTACGAGGCGGCGATTGCAGCCTTTAGCCGTGCCCAGCCTTCGCCCGGTCTGCACAACAACCTCGGTCTATGCTATTATCGTCTTGGTCAATGGTCCGAGGCCGCCGCGCATTTCCACAAGGCCCTCGCGCTCGACACCAGCTATGCCCGAGCGCATTTCAATCTCGGCTTGGTATATGCCAAGCAGGGCGATGACCAAGCCGCGGCGGATGCCTTCGCCCAAGCACTCGAACTCGACCCCAACCACGCCCAAACGCACTATCGGCGCGGGGAAGTGCTGTTGCGCTTGGGGCGTCCCGGTGCAGCAGAAGCCCACTGGGCTTTTTTGCACGCGCGCAACCCCGACGACGCGCGCTTACAGACGAAAATCGATTCCATGATGCAGGCTAACCCTTGAACACTACTCTCTGTGTGCGCGGTGCCCGGGCGGGTGGTCTGGCCAATGTCGATATGGACTTGCAGTTGGGCCGGATTATTTGCTTTACCGGCCGCAGTAGCAGCGGCCGTCGCGCCATGGCCTTAGATATCCTGTACGCGGAGAGCCGTCGGCGCTATATGCAGGCTTTGTCTCCGACCGACCGCGAGAGCGTCAGCGGAACGGCGCGTGCCGATGTGGACCAGATCTCGGGCTTGCCGCCGGCCATATACTTGGGATCACCACTCCGTGGGCGCACGGTGGGGGACTACTTGCAGCTAGACGGGATCTTGGCACAGATCATGCTGGAAGAGGGACAGATACGCTGCATCGAATGCGGGGGCGATTGTCTCAGCTATGCGGCCGATGAAGTCGAACGCGAAGTCGCCCGCGTCCAGCCGGACACCCGCTGTTTGGTGCTGGCCCCTTTGACTCTGCGGAATAAAGGGATGTGGCAACAGCTCGTGCAGGCCGGGTTTACACGAGTCGCAATCGACGGCCAGATTCAGCGATTGGAAGGCGACGGGCCAGCATTGCCGAGCGGCGAAAGCGAGGTACACGTCGTAGTGGACCGCTTGGTGCCGGACCCGAATGCCAGCGTGCGCTTTTTGGAAGCTGTGCGCGTGAGCCGCTCGATTTCGTCGGGGCAGACGGTGATTTGGGTGGATGGGACCGGCGAGATGATGCACTTGAACCAGCAGCCAACCTGCGGCGAGTGCGGTCGTCAGTACGAGCCGCTGGCCACGGCTGACTTTGGCGCAGGCCAGCCCTTGTCCAGTCAGGTGACCCTGCACGGACGCACCATGAACGAGATGATGGACGCGCCCCTCGGCTCGTTGCGCGATTGGCTGGATGAGACTCAGGGGCACGCCAAAGTAGAGGCCGCACTCGCCGAGGCTTGCGGTTTGGCACTAGGGCACCTGCCGTTGAGCCGTCGGCTCGAATCGCTGGCGGCTGGCGAGTGGCAGCGACTGCAATTGGCGTCCTGTCTCAGCAGCGGCCTGACGGGCATTCTCTACATTCTGGAGGGTTTGGGCAACCAATCGTCAGGAGAAATGCTGGATGCGGTCGCGGCGGGTCTGCGCCGACTGGTCGCTGGTGGCAATACCGCGCTGTTGTTGGATCACACGCCTGCACTCGTGGCGGTCGCGGACGAAGTCTGGGCGTTTGCAGGAGGGCGGGTCCAGATAGGGGAGCCGACTGAAATAGAGCGGGATGAAGCGGATGAAAAGCGGGTCACTGAGAAAGTTACGCTGGCATTGACCATCCGCGGGGACGGTGTAGTCGGGCCGCTTGCTATCGAATTGCCGCACGGAAAGTTGACCTGCGTATGCGGTCCTTCCGGCAGTGGCAAAACCCGCTTTCTGCAAGAAGTCTTGCTGCCGCTGCTCAAGGGACGGTCCGTCGAGTACGCTGCTGTGAGCACGCCGAGAAACAGCCGAGTTGTAACGGTGGAAGCCCCGAACGGCAAGGCCACGGTTTTGGAGGGACTGGGCCTTTTCGCGCGCGTCGCCGATCTATACGCCTCATCGCCGGCCGCAGCAGCGCGCGGCTGGGATCGGGACACCTTCCTGTTGGATCGACCGGGAGGCCGTTGTCCGAGTTGCGAAGGCCGTGGCCAATGCTACTTCGACTTGGAATTTCTAGAGGATATAGCGATGGTGTGTGCCGCTTGCGAGGGCCGCAGGTACCGAGACGAAACCTGCGAGATAACCCTGCGCGGCGCGAGCATCGCCGATGTGTTGGGCATGACTTTGGAACAGGCCTGTGCCCATTTTGCCCGACACGACCCAATCTGCTCGCGTATAGAGGCAGCAGTCGGCTGCGGCCTCGGCTATCTGCTCTTGGGACAGGAGGTGCAGGAACTCGAGCGGGGGGAGTGGTTGCGGTTGCGGCTGGCGCTCGAATCGACGCGGGCCTCCCAGCGTCCTTGGGTGCTGATCGACGATCCAGCTAGCGGCGATCATCCAGAAGATGTGCGCACGATGGTTGGGGCCTTGCGGGAGTTGGTGGAACGAGGGACCACGGTCGTCGTCGCCGACCAGCATCCGATGGTGCGGGCGGCTGCGGATTGGGTGGTGGATTTGGCGTGCTAAAAGCCGCAATGTTGTTGCGACATATTATCTTGCGAGATGTATCGCTCCTATCTATCTTAAATTGGATATAGTTATTCAAGTAAACGAGGTGAATAATGCGGTATCCAAGCCCCGAGAAAGGGGCTTTCTAATGAAGGTCGTACAGAAGTTACAAGAAGAGGTCATCGGCCATCTGGACTTGGACGGGTATGCTCTGTGCGAGCCGCAAGAGCCGATAGTCGAAGTACTCAAGAAAATGCGTCTCCAACACGTTAGTGCTGTGCTGGTGGAAGAGGATGGCCGCTTGGTGGGGATCTTTACCGAGCGCGATGTGCTCACCAAGGTAACAGACCAGCCAGCGACGTGGATGCGGCCGGTGGCCGAATTGATGACCTGCGATCCGCATAGCTTGGATGCCCAGCAGCCGATTAGCAGCGCCCTGCGGCTGATGAATGCTGGCGACTACCGCAACGTGCCGATCGTAGATAAAAACGGTCGCATAAAGGGGAATTTGCCCCAACACGAGGTCATCCGCTTTCTCACCGATCAATTCCCCGAAGACATCTACAATTTGCCACCGGACCCCGAGCGCATCGCTCGCACCAAAGAGGGAGCTTGAGCATGCGTTGCGGATTGAGATTTTTTTCTTTTTAAGGAGGTCGTGTGCATGGCCGAAATCGTGGCCCCATCGGCACCTACAAGTAAGCGAGAATACTCGCAAGAAGAGCGCCAATCTGTAGTCATCTCATTTTCCGGCGATTCGGGCGATGGGATGCAGCTAACCGGCGGGCAGTTTACCAATACTTCAGCCGTGGTGGGCAACGATGTCAGTACCTTTCCCGACATTCCCGCTGAAATCCGCGCCCCGGCCGGGACCATCCCCGGGCTGAGCGGCTATCAGGTCAACTTTGCCGCCAACGACCTCTACACGGCTGGCGATTCGCCCCAGGTGCTGGTGGCGATGAACCCGGCTGCGCTCAAAGCCAACTTGCCCGATCTCGAGCCGGGTGGGACCATTATCGTCAATACCGATCCGTTCAACCGCAATGGCCTGCGCAAGGCTGGGTACGAGAGAAACCCGCTCGAAGACGGCAGTCTCAGCGGCTACGACGTGCATCCGGTCCCTTTGACCACTCTGACCCGCAATGCCCTCGCCGACATCGAGGGCATGAGCAACCAAGCTAAGGACATGTGCAAGAATGCCTTTGTCTTAGGCTTGGTGTTCTGGATGTTCGACCGGCCGCTCGATTACACGCTCAAGTTCTATCAGACCAAGTTCGCCGGTCGGCCCGAGGTCGTTGAGGCGAATACGAGAGCCTTGAAAGCGGGCTACTACTACGGCGAAACGGCCGAGACTTTTCAGACGCAGATTTCAGTGCCGAAGCGGCAGATTGTCGAACCGGGAGTGTACAAGCGGATTACCGGTAACGACGCGATTGTCTTGGGGTTAGTTACAGCCGCGCAAAAGGCGGGCAAACCGCTCTTTTACGGCTCGTATCCCATCACGCCGGCCAGCACTATTCTAGAGGGGTTGGCGGCGCTGAAGAACTTTGATGTGCGGACGTTCCAGGCCGAGGACGAGATCGCGGCTATGGGGTCGGTGATTGGCGCGGCCTTTGCCGGCAGCCTCGCGGCTACCGCCAGCAGCGGCCCGGGCATCGCGCTCAAGAGCGAGGGGATCAACTTGGCCGTAGTTATGGAACTGCCGCTAGTGATCGTTGACGTCCAGCGCGGCGGCCCCAGCACGGGCTTGCCCACTAAGACAGAAC
>VXZF01000413.1 GCA_009845645.1 Gemmatimonadota bacterium
TTCAAGCAAGAGAAACGACTCCCATGACCTTAAAAATCACCGACGACGTATTCTTAGATCAGGCCGGTCGCCCGCGCCGGATCCGCGGCGTCACCGTCAACAGCGCCTCGCCCCTGCTCGTCTCGCTGGCGGCGCAGGTTGGTTTTGAAGCGGTGTGGATCGAAAGCGAACACGGCCCGGTCGGCTTTGAGCGGGCCGAGACCTTGTGCTTGGCCGCGGAAGCTGGCGGCATTTTCCCGCTCATTCGCCTGCCCGATGGCGAACGCCACCACGTGCTGCGGGCACTCGAAATCGGAGCGCGGATCATTCTCGTCCCCATGGTAGATGCTGCGGCCTACGCGCGCCGCATCGTCGAGGTGGGTAAGTACCCACCGTTGGGTCGGCGCGGCTTCAACGTGCGCACGCGCGGCATGGGTTTTGGCATGGAAGACTTGCACGACGTTCTAGCCCGTGCCAATGCGCGCACCCACCTTTTTGTCCAGATCGAGACCGTGGAGGCCGTGGCGAATGTCGATGAGATACTCGCCGTGGAGGGCCTCTCTGGGATCTTCATGGGGCCAGGGGACCTAGCGGTTGATATGGGATGCACTGGCCAGATGGGCGACCCAAAGCTGCGCGAGGCCGTGCTCTCGTGCTTGGCCAAGGCGCGGGCCGCCGGCAAGTTGAGCGGCATCTTCACCTTGCCGGGGCCACTGCTTACGGCCGCGATGGACGCGGGCTGCGACTTGGTAATCTGCGGCGGGGACGTGATGAATCTGGGCACGGCCTGGAGCGAATTGCTGTGTCAGATCCCGGCCGAGCGCGGGTGAGGGCGCGGTCAATCGGAGCGCACTGGCACGCCCTCCAACAATCCACTCTGGTGCATGTCGACCCACTCGTCCATAAAAGTCTTGTTCCACTGCGCGGTCAGCGGGTGGTCCATCATGTCGCGGTACACCGTCCACATGGTGACGAGTTCGTCGGCCCCGTCGCGGAAGGCGGCATGAGCGGTCTCTACCGAGCGGATGAGGGCGGCCATAATGAAGGGACGCTGCCCCCAGCCGCTGAACACCTGCGCGCATTCGCGGATCAGCTTGGTCGGGTCGCCGCCCACTTCCTTGACCGGTTCGCAAAAAGGCAGGATGTGGTTAGCTCCGGCTTGGGCGACGGCCACAGCTTGCGTCAGCGAGAACACCGTGGTGCAGAAGGTCTCGACGCCGCGATCCTTGAGGATGCTAAATGCCTTGAGTCCGTTGACGTTGCAGGGGATCTTGAGGATGATCTGTTCCGACATGCTGGTAAAAACTTGCCCGACTTCTAACAGCTCTTCAACGGAATGGCCGTCGATTTCCATCACTATGGGCTTGTCGGTGAGCTTGAGGTATTGCTCTATCAGGCTGATGACCGAGCCGTATTGTTTGGCGTATTGGTTGAGCACCACCGTGTTGGTGACGATTCCGGCGATCCCGAGGGGCATCCACTCCTTGAGCTCGTCGGGCGAGCCAGCTAGCCAGATGGTTGGGCCGCGGCCTTGGGCTCGGGCGGTGGGAACAGGTCCATTTGCTGCCATAATAGGTCTCCTGTGGTTTTACAATGGGCGTTGACAGGTGGGCCAATATAGAAAAAACGCACTGCGAAAGCGAGTAGGTGAACGAGAGGAGAGTCCGTGAAATTCGACTACTTTTACGGCGGGCACGTCGCCATGGACGATTTGGGATTTGCCGGCCGGCCAGTGGACGAGCGGATCGAGGCGGACGAGCACCTCGCCTCGGTCTTTGCCGAAGCCCGCGCCATGGCGGAGTTGATGGACGCGGCCGGCTACGACACCCTGTGGTTGGCTGAACACCACTTTCAGCGCGAGGGCTACGGCGGCATCCCCAATATCCCGATGCTGGCCGTCTATCTGGCCCAGCACACGCAACGGCTCCACTTGGGCAGCATGTTCAACACCGTGCCGACGTGGCACCCGCTGCGGCTGGCCGAGGACTTTGCCCTCGCCGATATCCTCACCGAGGGCCGCTTCCGCTTTGGCATTGGCCGCGGCTACATCGGTCGAGAGTTGGCCACGTTGGGCGCGCCGCTTGAAGGCGACCCGGCTAACCGCGCTCTCTTTGAGGAGCAAGTCGAGATCCTCTTCAAGGCGTGGAACGAGCCGTCGTTTGCCCATTGCGGCCCGCACTACGAGCTGCCGGCTAAGGTCGCGCATCGCCGAGGTACGCTCGAGGAAATCACCTTAGTGCCGCGGCCGCGCAACCGGCCGGTCGAGTGCTGGCAGCCCATCTTCAGCGCCAATCCGCGCGGCATTGCGTTTATGATTAAGCACGGGATCAAGGGCGTGGTGCCCGGTGGTGGGAGGGCGATGGAAATCGCCGCGCGCTGGCGCGATGAGTTGGCCCGTGCGGGCCGCGACGCCGAGATGTCCGTCGCCAGCATTGGCGACGCATTGGGCGCGGGGTTGGCCTTGGTGCTACAAGTCCACTTGGCCGACACCCAAGAGCAGGCGATCCGCGAGGCTGGGGTTTGGTTTGAGGAACAGCTCAAGGTACTGGCCCCTTTGGGCCGGATGCCGGCGCTGACTGAGGCGCAAATCGCGGCCACATACGACGGGGCGGCAGCGGCGCAGGCTGGTTTGCCGACGGTGCATGACTTGGTGCGCGAGGGCGCTTGGCTCTGCGGACCGCCCGAACACGTGGCCGCACGGCTCGCCGAAATCCAAGCGCAACTGCCCGGCCTAGAGCGCGTTACTATTGGCGCTGGGGCGCTGGGCATCCCACCGGAGGCGATCCGGCAAACCATTGAGTGGTTTGGCCGCGACGTGTTGCCACAATTCGAGGAGGCATCGTGAAAACCAACCAGACCAAGGCCGCCCTGCTCGGAGGGGCGACTGTGGAGATAGTCGAAATCAACCGGATTTTCGACCCGGTCGTAGTCGAGCTAGCGGCGCAAGCGGGCTTTGGCTGCGTCTGGATCGACATGGAGCATTCCCATCTCGGGCTAGACGGGCTGTCGCAGCTAATTTTGGCGGCGCGGGCCACGGGAGTCGATACAGTGGTCCGCATCCCCAAGGGGCCGTACAATCAAGTGATTAAGCCGCTGGAGTTAGGGGCCGGGGGATTGGTTTGGCCTCACTGCAAGAGCGCGGACGAAGCGCGGTCCTTTGTGCAGATGGCCAAGTTCCGGCCGCTGGGCTTGCGCGGCTTGGGTTGTGGCCGGGATTCACAGTACGGTACGCTGGATCCCACTGAGTACATGGGCAGAGCCGATGCCGAGACTATACTGGGCGTGATGATTGAAGACGCCGAGGGCGTGGAAGAAGTGGAAGCGATTGCCGCAATCGAAGGCATCGACTTGCTCTTTGTGGGGCCGAGCGACTTGGCGCACAGCTACGGCGTCGAGCGCGAAGGCGTCCCCCACATAGACCACGAGCGCGTACTGGCGGCCTTTGACCGCGTGGGGGCAGCTTGCGCGGCCAACGGCAAGGCCATGGGTACGGCCGTCGGCCCGGGTGAGTCTATGCGCCGCGTGGTTGCCAAAGGCACGCGCTGGCTCAATTGCTGCCACGACATGTCGGCTCTCACCAGCGGCTTGCGCAGCGCGCGGCAAGCGACCATTGGGGCGAAGCAACGCACGATCACCCAGCAGTTGTTGGACTTGTATCACAGGGGAGAGCTGGACCTCGACGACATATCCGGCACAGCAAAGCGGCACGACTTTAGCCGGAGCATGGTCAATCACTTGGCCAGCTTTGTCCAGCACAAGGCAAAGTGCGTCGAAGCCTTGCCCGAGGCAGCTCCGTTAGTCGAGCGCATGGAGCAGGCTCTCGTGGATGGACGGCGGGGCTTGGCGTTGACCGATGCCTATTACGTCTGCTTGGCGGTGCAAAGCCTGCCCAAAGAGCGTTGGCTAGAAGTGCTGCAAGCGACGTTTGATCGTTGGGAGCACGCCGACCAAGGTTCTTTTAAGACGTTCTTTGACGAGGTTAAAGAACGGCTGCAGGCCGAACAGGGATAGTACCAACCCCTTGCCCTCCTGTTAGTCGATGCCCAGTGCCGCGTCGATTTCGGCTTGGTACTCATAGACGGCTCCGCTTTCTACCTCGCTGAGCTGTACCGTCCGACCCAGCCGGCTCGACTCGAAAATCGCGTACACCGCGGCCACGTCTTTTAGGCCCTCCATTCCATCCACTTCGATTTCCCGCCCGTTGAGAATGGCCTCGGCCAGTTCAAAGTACTCTAGCGCCAACAGTTTCCAGTCGATGTCTTGGTCGGAGACTCGCTCGGGGAAAAAGTGCTCTGCTAGTGGCTCTAGGGCGAACGCTTCTGTGTTAGCCACGAGCGCGGCGTGGTCCAGCGTTGTGCCGTCGGCCCGTTGCAAGCACGCCCTAGCGCCGCGCGTGCCAAACCCCTGCATCACCCCTTCGGACCCGAAGATAACCTCGCCGCCGCAAGAGCCGTAGCCTCCTAGGCCCACCACCCAATTGACCGCAAGGCCGCTCTCCATCCTAAACATCGCCATAGAAGTGTCTTCGGCCGTGGCGTGAACTTGCTGCTCCATCTCGGCGAAGCGGGTTTGGTAAAACTCATAGGGCGAGTTGATGTCCTTGGCCTTGTGGCGCACGGGCGAGGCTAACTCGACGGTCCCGTAGGCTTCCTTGATGTCCCCGAGTTGGTAGCGGATCATGTCGGTGAAATGGACGCCTAGATCCAACAGCAGTCCGCCCCGATCCTTCATGTGTCGCCAAGGCGTGATGAACACTTCGCGATGCGGGGCCAGCGAGTGGAAGATCGCCATGTAGGGGCGGCCAATGGCCCCTTGCTCCAGCAGGTGATGCACCAGCCGCGCCGAGGGATCGCGGCGGAAATTTTCCGCCACCGACAGGATGCGCTGGTTGCGCTCGGCGGCCTCGATCATCTGCTGGCAGCCCTTGACGGTAATGGCCATGGGCTTTTCCACCATTACGTGCAACCCCAGATCGAGCGCTTGGCAGACCACGGCGTGATGCACCGACGGGTCCACCACGACATCCACGGCCATTAAGTCGGCGACTTCGCGGTGCATGATTTCGAGGTCGGTGAACACAGCGGGCCGCTGGTCCACGAGTTTTTCGGCTTCTGTGGCCGCTAGCTCGGCGTTGTCGCGCCGGATGTCGCATACGGCGACCAACTCTACATTGTCAAACGGGGTTTTGGCGAGTTCACCTAGGCCGTATAGATGCCGCGTTCCCATGCCCCCGCAGCCGACCAATGCCAGTCTTATTTTGTCCAAAGCCGCCTCCTTTTTTAAATGGACGAACAAATAAATGTTGAGACTAGCGGCGAGCAACCCGATTGCCCATCGCTTCTCAGAAGAACAGACCGTTGCCGACCATGCCCGTGAGGGAGTCGATGATCCAGAAGACCCCGAAGATTGCAAAGTGTCCGAGGATCATTCCCAAGAAGAACGGCCGCACTTGGCGGTAGAGATGGACGCCGCCGTAGTGCAGGATCGGCCCCTTGATGAGCCAGGCCAAAAAGGCGTTAAAAGCCATCCAGTGAAAGGTCGAGCTGATGGGGAAGCCAATCGGATGTAAGGGCCACCAGACCCAATAGCGGCGCGCCAGCATCAACAGGCCCATCACCCCGCCGCCAACGCCGGTGTGGAACCATCCCAACCAGTTGGGCGGCGAGGGGCTGCTCATCTGCGTGGCCGTGTAGTCGTACACGTAGTTGGGCAGCCAGATAAAATGGGGCGGTCGCAAGTTGATCGCCCCATACGTGTAGGCGAGGTGCATCAGCATCCACAGCGCGCCGCCAAGGCCCGCCAAGAGGGCCAGCAACATGCCCCAGAACAGGTAGCGTCGCCGCCCTTCGATTTGCCCGCTCAGCTTCAGGCTGTTGGCCACGTGGGGCATGGCGAAATTGAGCAGATCGTTGGCAAAGATCCGCGTAAAGGCCAGTCCGACTAGGCCGACCCCAAAGAAAGAGGTGCCAATCGCTGAGACGGCCGCGTCTGGAGCCACCAGTGGGGCGTAGATGACCGCCACGCCACCCTCGGCCACGACTCGCGTGAGGGCTACGTACACCACGAACATGAAAAATAAGAGGGTAGCAATGCCCACCAGCGGGATGCTGAGGGCCCACAGCCAGCCGGTTAGGACTCCCACGCTGCCGATGAGGCCCAAGACCGCACTCCGATACGAGAGGATTTCGTCGTTGTCGTCGATGTCCGGGGCGTCGCTCAGGGCCTTGCGGAAGACATTGCCGATGTGCTCGCGCCCGACCCACAAGCCGCCCAACACGAGGACGATCATCGCGCCCATGCCTTGATGGACTAAGCTGGGCAGGCCGTAGCTCCACACGCTGACGGCTGGTTCCTGTTCGATGCCCCAGCCGATGGCGCGGTAGATGGTTTCTTGGAGGTTGTTGAGCAAGGTGAACAGCCACAGGCCAAAGGTTACTTCGCGCTGGATCAAAAAGAAGAAGCCCAAGGTGGCGAAGCTCAGACGAGAGCTGAAGAGCGGAAAGGGGATGCTCAGGTCAATCGTCGGCAGGAATGGGAAGTAAGCGTGCAGGCCGATGACCGTTCCGGTGAGTACGGGTACGGCAAAGCCGATCCACATGATCCCGTTGCGAAAGAAGGGCTTGATGAGTGAGCCGCGCTCGTCGTCTTGCACCATAGCGAGGGGGAGTTGCATCACGGGATAGACGAGCCGCTCGTTTTCGACCCAGTGCCGGCGCACGACGACCATCAGGCACAAGGTGGCCACGTGCAGCGCGACGACTAGCGGCAACCAGCTCAACAGCGGCGTGAGCCACACCTGCCAGGGGATTGCGCTCGCCTGCCCTTCGTTGCCCTCAAAGAAAGCGCGAATGGCCTCTAGGTCGTGGGGCACCACCCAGGTGGGGATATAGGGCAGGACCAGTTCGCCCCAATTGTTTTCAGGGCTGGCGTAGTAAAACGGACTCGACACCAGCGGCACCCAGTAGCTGATCAGCCCGGGGACCGAGTTGGCCAAGCTGGTCATGATGAAAATGACGACTAGCTCACCTCGCTGGAGGACCCAAGACCGGCGGATGGAGCCGAGGCCGGCGTTGACGACTAAAAGGAGTAGGAAGAGGAGGAGATGGGCGATTTGGCTGGTGAAGTACGCCCCGGCATTCGAGCCTTGCACGTAGAGGCTGAGGAAGGGAACTGCCGCGCCGACCCCAAAGGCCAGCAGCA
>VXZF01000044.1 GCA_009845645.1 Gemmatimonadota bacterium
CCATGGCCCACGCCTTGGCGGCCGAGTACTTGGGCATGAGGCTTATTTATCTAGAGACCGGCAGCGGCGCGTGCGCTTCGGTGCCCGACGAAATGGTGAGCGCGGTCGCCGATTGCGTTTCGGTGCCGGTCGTCGTCGGCGGCGGCATCCGCGAACCGGGGGTGGCGCGGGCCAAGGTGGAAGCCGGTGCGGGCTTCGTGGTCACCGGCAGCGTCGTCGAAGACGACCAACAGCGCCTGTGTGCCCTGAGCCGAGCAGTACACGTAAAAGAACGACAGGAGTAAAGCAATAGGCCATGGTTGAAAAGACGGCCACCATCAACAATCCACTGGGTATTCACGCTCGTCCAGCCGCGCTCTTGGTGCAGACGGCAGCGCAATTCAAGGCCGAGATTTACCTTTCTAAAGGCGACGTCGATGGGGTCAACGGCAAGAGCATCATGGGCGTGATGATGCTGGCCGCCGAGCAAGGTGCCCAAGTCGCCGTCCGGGCGGAGGGCGAAGACGAGGACGCGGCCATCGAGGCCATGGTCTCACTGTTGGAGAGCACATTCGAGGGGCAAACTTGACCACGACCAGCGCACATAGGGTTTTTGATGGGATATGCGTCTCCCCCGGCATTGGCATTGGCCGGGCTTTCGCATACGACAAGCAGGCCCCGGTTATCACCCGCCAGCGCGTGGCGCAGCATCTGGTTAGGGAGGAGGTGGAGCGCTTTCGCAACATACTCCATCAGGCTGGAGACGAGATTCGGCGCATTCGCCGCTGGGTCGCCAGCGAGCAGGGCGAGGAACTGGCGCAGATATTCGACGCTCAGCTAGCCATGCTAGAGGATTCATCCATCCTAGCGCGCACTGAGGCATTGATTCGCGAAAAGCACTATTCGGCCGAGCGGGCATACGCAGAGGAGCTGGAGAAAGTCAAAGAAGCCTTCGGTAGCATTGAGAACGAATACCTGCGGGCGCGGATAAGCGACATCGCAGATATTGAAAATCAGGTATTGATGCGCTTAGCAGGAGGCGAAGTCAAAGCGCTCGATTCGCTTCGCGCCAACACGATTGTCCTAGCCCACGACTTGCTGCCCTCGGAGATGGTGCGCCTAGAGCGCCGCCGGATCAAAGGCGTGGTACTCGATGCCGGCGGCGCAGCTTCGCACGCGGCTATTATCGCCCGCTCATTACAGCTACCCACGGTCGTTGGCACTGGCGACTGTTCGCAGCAAGTAGCTGACGGCGACTTGGTAGTCGTCGATGGCAACGAAGGCCAGGTCCACCTGCGTCCCGATGTCCTCGAAGAGCGCCGCTATCGGGCGCGCCGCCAGCGTCAACTGCGGCGCGAGCGCGACCTAGAGCGTCGCCGCAACTTGCCTGCCGTTACCCGAGATGGTCGGGAAATCGCATTGATGGCTAACGTCGATGTGCAGACCGAAGTACAAGCGGCGCTCGACCACGGTGCCTGCGGCGTGGGCATGTACCGCACCGAGTTCTTGTATCTCAATTACCGCTTGCCCTCCGAGGAGGAGCAGTTCAAGGTCTATTCCGCCCTCGTCGAATCGCTGGCCCCGTATCCCGTGGTGATTCGCACCATGGACTTGGGAGGCGACAAGCTGTCTCACGTCTTGGAAGTGCCGCCCGAGGCCAATCCCTTCTTGGGGTGGCGCGGCATCCGCATCTGCCTCGACACCCCAGATCTGTTCAAGACGCAGCTACGCGCCCTGCTCAGGGCCGGAGCAAGCGGCGAGGCGCAGATCTTGCTGCCGATGATCTCTAGCTTGAACGAACTGCGGCGCATCCGGGTACTAGTGGAGGAAGCCAAAGACGAGTTGCGGGCGGCAGGGCAGCCCTTTGCCGAGCATTGCAAGCTAGGCATTATGGTCGAAGTGCCATCCGTGGCTTTGATGGCCGATCACTTTGCCGGCGAAGTAGATTTTTTTAGCCTCGGCACCAACGATCTGACCCAGTATGCGTTGGCTGTGGATCGCGGCATGAGCAAAGTGGCTTGGCTCTACGACCCGTTTCACCCGGCGGTCTTGCGCTTGATCAAGATGGTCGCCGACAGCGGCCAGCGCACCAATACGCCCGTGAGCATCTGCGGCGAGATGGCCGGCGACCCCTTGGCCACGACGCTCTTGCTCGGTCTCGGTCTGGATTGTCTGAGTCTAAGCCCTGGTCTCATCCCGGAGGTCAAGGAGGTTATTCGCGCCATTCACGCGGAAAAGGCGCGGGAGATCGCCGATGAATGCTTGTCCTTGGACACTGGAACTGAGGTGCGCGAGTACTTGGGAGATGCCGTCGGCGAGTACGTACCCTTCTGGCGTCAGAGGTATCACTGAAGGAGCTTGAGAATACACCATGTCCAAATACATGTTCACTTCCGAATCCGTGTCCGAAGGGCACCCCGACAAAGTCGCCGACCAGATTTCCGACGCTGTGCTCGACGCCATGCTTGCGGAGGACTCCAATGCACGAGTGGCCTGCGAGACGCTCGTTACCACCGACCAAGTAGTAGTCGCTGGCGAGGTTAAAAGCGAGGCGCATCTAGACATCGAAGCCCTCGTCAGGCAGGTCATCGCTGATATTGGCTACTGCGATCCCGCGCAGGGTTTTGACTTTCGTTCGTGTTCTATCCTCGTGGCCTTGGACCAGCAATCGTCCGATATAGCCCAGGGCGTCAACGCGGGCGAGGGGCTGCACAAGGAAGAGGGCGCTGGCGACCAAGGCATGATGTTTGGCTATGCCTGCCGCGAAACCCCCCAGCTTATGCCGCTGCCCATTACCCTCGCGCACGAGCTAATGCAGCACCTAACGCGGCTGCGCAAGGACGAGAAAATTTCCTATCTGCGCCCAGACGCCAAGTCTCAGGTCAGCGTCGAGTACGACGACGGTCAGCCCGTGCGGGTAGGGGCCGTGGTCCTCTCGACCCAACATGCTCCCGAGGCCAGTCACGAGCAGATTGAAAAAGACATGATCGAACAGGTCATACAAGAAGTAATCCCCGCCCACCTGCTCGACGCAGACACCCGATACCACGTCAACCCCACGGGTCGTTTCGTCATCGGGGGGCCGCACGGCGACTGCGGATTGACTGGCCGCAAGATTATCGTCGATACCTACGGAGGCGCGTGTCCGCACGGCGGGGGTGCCTTTTCCGGCAAGGACCCCAGTAAGGTGGACCGCAGTGCCCACTACATGGCGCGCTACGTGGCCAAAAACGTGGTGGCCGCTCGCTTGGCTGCCCGCTGCCAAGTGCAACTGGCCTATGCCATTGGCGTGGCCGCGCCCGTATCGGTGCGGGTCGATACCTTTGGCACGGGCGTCGCGCCCGACGAGGAGATCGCCGCGGCCGTGGAAGATGTCTTCAACCTAACCCCCAAGGGCATCATTGAGGTCCTACAACTGAGGCGGCCCATCTACCGAAAAACCACCAACTACGGCCACTTTGGACGCGAAGAGCCGGAGTTCGTCTGGGAACGGACCGACAAGGTCGAGTCGCTGCGCCAGGCCGTGGGGATCAAATAGAGCCTTGAGCGGCTGGCAGATGAATGTCGTGCCGTGCCGATGGGTGGGTGCGCTCCTAGGGGCTGGAGCGTTGACGGGCTGCGAGGTAAATCCCCCCCAAATCCCCAGCACCAATTTCCAGATCAGCATCCCGGTTGCCGACGACCGGACGACGGTTCAGGACTTGGCCGACGAGCGCCCCGGTTTCCTGAAGATAGACGACGAGGGCCTGCTCGCGGTAGATTTTACAGCGGACTTCAACCACCGCGAGGAAATTGGCGACCGCCTTCGCGTCGCGCCCGTCTCTGCTGCCTTGGCGGTGCCGATTGGGCCGGCTGACGGTGCGATTAACAAGACCGAGGCTCTTGTCTTTGCCGACGACCGCATCCAAATCGCGCACGCGGTCATCGCCGAGGGCAGCCTGATCCTCAAGGCGACCAACCAGACTGCGATCCCCTTGCAGGTCGAACTGGTCTTGGACGATGTCAAAAGGCCGGACGGCACGATCCATGCCTTCCCCATTGACGCGCTCGCCCCTAGCGAGAGCAAAACCGTGTCCTTTGACTTGGTCGGTAGTGAGTTTACTCCGCAGAATCCTCTTGAATTGCGGTTCTCATACCGGGTGCAGGGCGAATTTGCAGAGGCCGTCGCCACTGATGAGCTACTGCTAGAGGTCGAGACCGGGGACTTGCTCCTCAGCCACGTCGAGGGGGTGCTCAACGAGGTCGTCCTACCGGTCGCACCGATCACTCGCGCAGTCGATTTTCCCACAGGTTTAGATCAGATCGCCTTTAGTTCGGTTGCCTTAGAAGTCGGCTTGACGTCGGGCGTTGGTTTCCGCAGCCGCATTGACCTCCAGATCGATGGTACCAACGGCGACGGCGAGCACGGTTCCCTGATGATCTCCGAAATGTTTCAGCGTGGCGATATAGACTACCCGGTATCGCTCGCCTTGTCGCGGACCTCCGCAGAGCTAGCTGAGTTTCTCAGCATGCTACCGACCGAGGTTGCGGTCGCGCCGACCGTGCGCATCGGCGATGGCGAGTCCGTGGAGGTCATCGACGCTAGTCATTGGGTCTATATTGACCATGTGCGCTTTGCCTCACAGGGTCATTTTCAAATAGAAGAAGACACCCGCATTGAGTTCGATCCGATCTTTCGTCGCTTCCAGGACGACGATGCCCGTCGTCGCATCCAAGCCAGCCTCGATAGTGCCGTCGTAGTTACTGCGATTGAAAATCATCTGCCCACTGCCATCCGCGTCAGCCTGTGGGTCGCGCCGAGAGCCGAAGATGTGTACAGCAGCGAAGACCTATTCGCCGACAACGAGGCCAATGGCTATCTGCGGATTCCCAAGCAGGGTTCCATTGCGGTGGATGCGGGCGAAGTCGGCCCCGAAGGGCAGGTTGTGGCGAGTGCATTCAGCCACCAACGGCTCGCGCTCTCGGACGAAGATGTGGAGGTTTTTCTGCGAGAGGAGGGCGTCTATACGGGCATGCTAGTCGAGTTGGACAAGACGCCGAGCGAGGTGGTGATGCGGGCGAGTGATTTCGTCGCCGTGGAGGCTGGGGCAGTGATTTTCATGGAGTTCAATGAGGAGTTGGTCAAGTAGGGCACCAGTGCAAGGCAAGAGATTGATCATTATAGCGGCCCTGTTCGTCGTCGGGGCCTACGGGCAGGTGGCTGCCGTTCCCGGCGACGCTAGCCCACGGGCGTTGGCGCTGGGCCAAGCTTATACGGCGCTGGCCCGGGGCCCGGAAGCTGTCTTCTGGAACCCGGCGAATTTAGCGCTGTCGGACAGCCGCAAGTTTTCCTGGGACTTGCTCGGCGCGGGCCTTTGCGTGGCTGTCGAAAACAACAGTTTTTCGGTCGCCACGTACAACGCCCACTTCACGACCGCCAATGAGAAGGTATCTCCCAACGGCAGCCCGTACTACATCAGCCCAGTGGAGAAAAAAAAGCTGCTCGCCGACATCCCAGATGCGGGTCTGCGCATAAACGGGGATATAGAGCCGACGGTCGTTGCGGGCCTCCCGCTCAACGGAGGTGTGGCCTTTGCAGTCGAAGAAGTGCGCTCGGCTATTGCCGTGGGGTTTACCAGTGGGGTCGAGAGCGAGATTCCCAAGGACGTGTTAGAGCTTTTCTTTTTTGGCAATGAGTTTGCGGAGGACCGCTTGGTAGCCGGCAAGAGCGAAGGATACGACATCAGCGACTGGAATGGATCGGGGTGGGCCGTGGGTACGCTCAATGTCGCCGTTGCGAAGCCGGCCCTGCCTGCTCGTCTCGCGCCCTATCTAAGTGAGTTCACAGTCGGCAGTACGCTCAAGCTCTCGATGGGTAGCTACGGAGAGATTATCGAATCCGGCGGCACCGGACTGGTAGCCCATGTCGGCGGTGCTGAGGCAGATGCTTGGCTGATTGCCCAGCACGCCAAAATGGGCGTCGGCGTTGGCATCGACGTCGGCATTGCTGGCCGAAGCAAAAGCCGCAAGACGACCTTCAGCTTCAGTGCGCTCAACTTGCTCGACATGTTCTCTTGGAATGAAGGGGTGCGCCAAGATTCCATTTTCCTTGCGACCAACGAGTTGCGGATCTCTCGTTTCTTGGACGCGGACTCGCGGTCCATTGAGGAAGTATTCGACAACCCGGATTTCGACGGCGACGGCGATCCAGACTTTACCAAGCAAATCAGCCAAAAGCCGTTCTCGCGCTCGCTACCGGCCATGCTGCGGCTCGGGGTGGCCTATCAGGCCAAGCCCCAGCTAATGGTGGTTGGCAATTGGGACCAGGTGTTCAGCTCCAAGTTTGGGATGCGGACTCGGCCGCGGCTGGCCGGCGGAGTCGAGTACTGGCTGGCGGACTGGTTGCCGGCCCGCCTTGGCCTGTCGTTGGGCGGGCGGAGCAGCAGTTCGGCGGTTGGCTTTGCCTTTGGCCCGTTTGTGTTGTCGTCCATGCAGGTCCGCTTCTTAGAGACCAGCCTCGCCATGCGCGGCGGCCTCTTACCGGGAATAGCTAAGGGTACCGCCGTTTCTGTGATGTTCTTTCGCTTGAGTCTCGGCTGACGGTTCCGGTCCCCTCGGTTTTTTGTCCATTTCAACGCCTTGAGTGCCACAATGTCCTATTCGATGGGCAAAATGTGTCAAAAGTGGAACATATCGGCGCTGGTACGGTATTTGCAATTATTCGGACAGGCAAAACCGACTTCTGAGAGGGAATCGACATGAATACTACCTATGAGGCTCTCGAGCGCTATGGACTCGACTTGGTGGCGCAGGCGCGTGCCGGCCGGCTCGACCCGGTGATTGGGCGCGACGAAGAGATCCGCCGCACCATCCGCATCCTCTCGCGCAAGACCAAGAACAACCCAGTACTCATCGGCGAGCCGGGCGTGGGCAAGACCGCGATCGTCGAGGGCTTGGCGCAGCGCATCGTGCGCGGCGATGTGCCCGAGTGGATGCAGAATCAGACGATCTTTGCGCTGGACATGGGTGCGCTGATGGCCGGGGCCAAGTACCGGGGCGAATTTGAGGAGCGGCTCAAGGCCGTGCTCGACGAAATCCGCGCCAGCGAAGGGCGCATCTTGCTCTTTATCGATGAGTTGCACACCATCGTCGGCGCTGGCAAGACCGAGGGCTCGACCGACGCGG
>VXZF01000368.1 GCA_009845645.1 Gemmatimonadota bacterium
CGCTTTTCTCCGGTATATACATTGAATCCCCGCCCGCGCAAAAATCCCAACAGCGTCATCCCCGATTCCCTCGCCAGATCCACCGCCAAGCTCGATGGCGCCGATACAGCGGCGACCACCGCAATCCCCGCCATCCGCGCCTTCTGGACGATCTCAAAGCTGGTGCGCCCGCTGACCATCAGCACGCTCTTCGCTGGCACTGGCTCGTTGCGCAGCGCGTAGTGGCCTATGATCTTGTCCACTGCGTTGTGCCGGCCCACGTCCTCGCGCAGGACGAGCAGATCGCCCTCCTGATCAAACAGCGCCGCCGCGTGCAGCGAGCCGGTTTGCTCAAATACATCCTGTGCTTGGCGCATACGTTCGCTAAGGTCGTAGAGCATGGCCAGCGGCACAGTAAAATCTCCCGTCAGCGCGGGAGCCTCGCAGGTGATAGCCTCAATGCTGGCCTTGCCGCAGACCCCGCAACTCGATGAGGCGTAGAAGTTGCGCTGAAGACGCTGCCGATCAAACTCCACACCAGCGGCCAGCTTGACCTCGACGATATTCTCCTCGTTGGGCGGCTCCGCAGCCGTGCAGTACGAGATCGCGCCCAGCTCCTGCGGCGATTTGATCAGACCCTCGGTACACAAGAAGCCGGCCGCCAGCTCGAAGTCGTGGCGCGGGGTGCGCATAACTACCGCGATCGGCGTCTCCTCTACGCGGATCTCCAGCGGCTCCTCGACCGTTACTTGGTCGTCTTCGGCCGCTTTGTCCGCCTCGCGGAAGCGCCAGATCGGCCGCTGCGTCACCCGCTGCTGCCGCTCCATCACATCGGCCCCACGCGCCGAGGCCCCCGGTCCATCGCCAGCATCGAAGCGTCGAAGCTCTTTTGCATCAGCGCCAACTTGAGCGGCTGCGCTTCCGGCTCGTCCCACATGTTTTCAAACTCACCGGGGTCTTCTTCCAAGTCGTACAGCTCGCCCAAATCGTGCCCGTGGTAGAGCACTAACTTGTAGCGCTCGTCGCGGTACATGGTGGCAAAGGTCCCATCGGGCGCGTCCAAGGCGTCGTAGTACTCGCAACGGACAAAATCGCGGTGCGGTTGCTCGCTGTCTCCGCTCAAGATCGGCACAAGCGAACGGCCAGTCATCCGCTCCGGCACCTCCAGCCCGGCTAGCTCCAGAAGCGTCGGCGCTTTGTCGGTCAACTCGACCAGATCGTCGCGCACCAAGCCTTCCTCAAAGTGTCCCGGCCAAGAAAAAATCAGCGGCACCCGCACCAAACCCTCATAGAAGCGACAACCCTTTTGGATCAGCCCGTGGTCGCCGAGCATTTCGCCGTGGTCGGACGTAAAAATCACCACGGTATTGTCGCGCTGGCCCGTGTCTTCGAGCGCGGCCAGCATCCTCCCCACTTGATCGTCGATCTGCTTGATCATCGAGCAGTACGCGGCCTGCAACACGCGCGCGTCGGCCCCAGGCGTCGGGCGATCTTTGTGCAAGGGATCGCGGATATCGAGTTGGTCGGGTCGCCGTCCCTTGGACTGGAAATCAATCGCCGCTAGTTCTTCCTGCTGCGCCAGATCGCTGTCGGCAAACAGCGGTCCGGGCATAGCCGCTGGATCGAAACGATCGCGATAGCTCTGCGGCGGATTGAACGGTGGGTGTGGGTCGTAAATGTTGACGCTGGCCAGCCAAGGGCCGTCGCGTTTTTCGCTTATAAACTCAATAGTCTTCTCGCCGCACCACGTCGTCTGGTGGAACTCGGCGGGCAATCCGTGGGGATATTGCTTCATCAACTCACCTAAGACTTCCCCCTTTTCCCGCACCCAATCGGCATAGCCGTGCCCCTGCGGCCAGTCGTCGCGGGGCGCGTGGCTGTATTCCCAATAGCGGTACCCATCATTGACGCGCGGCTCAATACGCTGATAAGCGCTGGCCAAGTGCAGCTTGCCAATCAGCCCGCAGTCATACCCAGCCTCGGTCAACATCCGCGTGACCAGCGGCGGGTGGTCGGGAAAGCTATCGAGGCCATTGCCGTTAATATGCACGGCGCTGGCGTACTGGCCGGTGAGAAAACTCGCACGGCTCGGCGTGCAGATCGGGCTTTGGCAATAGGCGTGCGTAAAGGCCACGCCCTCGGCGACCAGCCGATCGACGTGCGGCGTATCAACGTGATCATAACCGAGCGCGCCGATCGTGTCGTAGCGCTGCTGATCCGTGCAGATCCAGAGAATGTTGGGAGGCGTCATGGCAAAAACTGCTCCACTACCGCGCTGCGCCACTGCATCTGCTGCTCCGTCGTCTCATGCGGCTTAAACGCACACACCACCTCGGCAATGGGCACGCCCCGCACCTCGATCCGCTCCAAGTCGGCCACGCCGTAGCCCAAAGTGTCGGCGTAGTGCAAAAGGCCCAGTGCCATCGGCTCAAAGCCCATAGCCTTGGCCATGACCGCATCCACGGCAAACACATCAGCCGACGCCGCAGCCGCATCCATAGGCACCGCATCAGTTCCCCCAGGGCCATTGCCCTGCAAGCCCACCGTGCCATCGATGATCCCAATGTCTGGCTTGAGATACTGGGCCAAGCGGATCAAGTTCACGTTGAGCACCTCGGCCTCGCTAGGCAACACGCGCTCGGCATGCGAGGGATAGCCGTGCATCTTGATACGATCCTCCTTGTGCAGCGTTCCCATAATCATGTTCTTCTGCGCCAACGTAACCACGCACACGTCGTGGGTCTTGGCCACGGCCACCGAAATGGTGCAGGGACATTCGAGGACCACGCTCGGCATCCGCACAGTTGCCTCGACGCCGCCAGCCATGTGAATTGTGGTCTCTTCCCACCGCGTCTCCTGATGCAGATCGACCAAGCGAATCGGCACGGAGTATTCTTCGACTAGCGCATCATAGCCGAAGTTGGCAAACGCCTCGCCCGAATACTTCTCGTTGCCGCCTTCGGCAATGACGATCTCCTCGGGCGGCTGCGGCGTACTCAGCAGGAAGTCGATGGCACCGCGCATGGCGTCGGCATGAGTCGAAGCGAGGGGATTTTCGCTGGACAGGAAGTTCGGCTTGAGCATCACTTGCGCGGCCAGCTTCGGCTCGACATCCTCGCGCACCAAATTTAGCGCTTGATATACGTTGGCTTGCCGCGCACCAGCGCGGGCCAAACCCACTCGGGCTGTGTCCATATCGCATGTCTCCTTGGTTGATAATGCCTTGCCCGCTCTCTGGCCCCAATGTATCATTTCTCATCCTCCTAATCAATCTACTCCTATGCGTCTGACCTTTGAAGAAGGTACCCTACTCCTGCGCGACTACGTCGGCCCAGACGCGCCCTCGGCCTTTGTCTGGGACGCGCGCGTTGATCACTGGCGTGCCCAAGCCCACTTCTACCGCGAAAGCGTCGAACACCTCAAACGGCACGAAGTCGCGTTCAAGAATACGGCCCCGCGTTATAATACCCTTTCCCTCCAACTGCAAACCGCGCCTGAGCCACACCCGCACCAAGCTGAAAGCATCGCCGCCTGGCAACAGCACAACTGCCGCGGCGTGGTCGTCTTACCTACGGGCACGGGCAAGTCACAAGTCGCGCTCATGGCAATGGCAGAAGTCCAGCGCAGCACCCTCGTCGTCGCGCCGACCATCGACCTGATGAACCAATGGTACGACCTGCTCACCCGCTCGTTTGCCGTCGAAGTCGGCCTGCTCGGCGGCGGCTACCACGAGCTAGCCGACCTGACCGTCGCCACCTATGACAGCGCCTATATGCAGATGGACCGCTACGGCAACCGCTTCGGCCTCATAGTATTTGACGAGGTCCACCACCTGCCCGGCGAAATGTACAGCCACGCCGCTGAAATGTGCCTAGCCCCCTACCGCCTAGGGCTGACCGCCACGCCAGAACGCGCCGACGGTCGCCACGTGCTCCTCGACACTCTCGTCGGTCCCATAGCCTACGAGCGCGGCATCCGAGCCTTGTCCGGCGAGTACTTGGCCGACTATCGCGTCGAGCGCCGCCAAGTGGATATGGTCGCCGAGGAGCGCGTCCAGTACGAGGCCGCTCGCGACGAGTACCAGGCCTTCCTCGCCGACAAGAACATCCGCCTCGGCACCAAAGATGGCTGGCGACACTTCGTCATGCTCTCGGCCAAAAGCACCAGCGGCCGGCGCGCTATGCACGCCTACCGCCGCCATCGCCAGCTCGCCCTCGGCGCGACGGCCAAGCTCCGCGTCCTCGAAGACATCCTCAAGGCCCACCCGCGCGACCGCGTGTTGATTTTTACCAACGACAACGAGACCGTCCATCAGATCTCCCGCACCTTCCTAGTCCCGGCCATTACCCACCGCACCCGTACGCGAGAGCGCAAGGCCATCCTCGAAGCCTTCAACAAGGGAGAGTACCTCGCCCTCGTCGCCTCAAAAGTGCTCAACGAGGGCGTCAACATCCCCGAAGCCAACGTCGCGGTAGTCCTCTCCGGCTCGGGGACCATCCGCGAGCACGTCCAGCGCCTCGGGCGCATCCTCCGCCGCCGCCAAGGCAAGGAAGCCGTACTCTACGAAGTGGTCTCCAAGAACACGGTCGAAGATCGCATCAGCGACCGTCGCCGCCGCCACGAAGCCTACGAGTAAGCACCGTGCTGACTTCGGATCTCTTGCTGACCCGCTCGCGCGGCCCCTACATCGAACCGCGCTATGTCGATGTCGAGGGTCCAGCCCTCATCGACCTAGCCCAAGCACTCATCGACATCCACGCCGAACATCAAGGCAAAACCCGACGAGAGCTACAGCAAGCCCTCGACTTGCTCGCCGGGGACCGCACCGATTACCGCATCCAGCGCGGCCTAGCCAAGCTACTTTGCGACCACTACTGCGAATTCCACGTCGCCAGTCCCCAGCCCCCCGAAGAATTGCGCCACGCCGTTTTTACGCTAGCCCGCGCCCATCATCCGGTCGTCCGCGAGACCAGCCTCATCTACCCAGTCAAGCGCGAAGATCTGCTGGAACAGGTCGCCCTCAAACACCAGATCAGCAGCGAAGACGTGCTCGACGGACTATACGCCGACCTACCTGAAAATCACCAGCTTGCCACCTTTGCCGCGCCCTCGCCCAACGAGTTGCTGCTGCGCTACAACGTGGCATTGGCCCAAGCCATGCTCTACCGCTGCGAAGTCTTGCGCCTGAGCGTGTATCGCAACCTGCCGGTGCGCTATAAGCAGCTTTTCAAGTTCATCAAGTTCTACCGGCTGATCCACACCATCGAAGGCGATGTCGATGCCGGCTATGAGATCGCCCTCGACGGCCCGGTGAGCATGTTCCGTCACTCGCAGAAATACGGCCTGCAAATGGCAATTTTCCTCCCGGCCCTATTGCTGTGTACCCGCTGGTCAATGCAGGCCGACATTGTCCGCAAAGACGGTCGCCGCCAGCACTTCGTCCTCGACGATCAGTCGGGCCTAGTCTCGCACTACCGGGACCAGACCCTGTACGACTCGCTGCTGGAAGAAACGTTTGCCGCGCGTTTCACCAAGGCCAAAACCCAATGGCAGCTAGAGAGAGAAAGCGAAGTGGTCAACCTCAAAGAGACCGTGATGATCCCGGACTTCACCTTCCGCCATCCCGACGGCCGCATGGCGCTTTTGGAAATCATGGGCTATTGGCGGCCGGAGTATCTACGGCGCAAACTGGAAAAACTGCGCCAAGCCCAGCGCAAGGACTTGCTCGTGGCCGTCTCGTCCAACCTCAATGTCAGCGAGGACGATTTCAAGAACGTGCCCGGCGGGGTCTTCTTTTTTCGCAACAAAGTCCAGCCCAAAGACGTCATACATTTATTGGACCAGATCGAGCCGCCCGCTACTGGGCAAACGATCAAGTGAGCATTACATTCGGAAACCCAACCATCCACGACAGCTAAACCCTAGGAGCAACCATGGACGGCATTCACGACATGGGCGGGATGCACGGATTTGGCCCCATTATACGCGAGGAAAACGAACCTCTATTTCACCATCCCTGGGAGAGCCGAGTACTTGCCATGACTGTAGCGACACCTGTACCAATCCCCGGCGGCTCCCGCAACAACATCGAAAACATGGATCCAGCCCACTACCTATCGTCCAGCTATTACGAAAAATGGCTGCACTCCCGCATCAAAGGGCTGATTGACACCGGCGTGCTAACCGAAGAAGAGTTAGAGACGCGGATGGCGCTTCTCCGGGATCATCCCAATGCCAAAACCCCGGTGCATCCCGACCCCGTTGCCGTCCGCGCGGAACTCAAGCGCTCGCGTCCTGCGGCTCCACCCTCACAGAAAATGGATATCCAACCGCAATTTTCCCACGGCGACCGCGTGCGAGCGCGCAATATTCATCCCACAGGCCACACTCGGCTTCCCCGCTACGCGCGGGGCAAACACGGCACAGTCACTAATTTCTACGGCATCTACAATCTCCAAGACGCCGAACTGCCCGCAGGGTGTGCAACTCGCCAACAACCCTTATACGCCGTGCGCTTTGACGCTGAGGAACTGTGGGGTAGCGCCGCGGAAACAAAAAGTGCCGTCTATCTAGATATGTGGGAAAGCTACCTAGAACCGGCGTAACCAATCCCCAATCGCAAAAGGATCCTTGTTATGGACAACCCTCACCAAGCCGCTCAAACCCAGACGGATGCCGCCCTGCGCACTAGAGCACTCGAATCACTCCTAGTCGAAAAGGGCTTGCTTACAACCGATATCATAGACGAAGTCGTGCAGAAATACGAACAAGACGTAGGCCCGCTCAACGGTGCCAAAGTAGTTGCCCGCGCCTGGATTGACCTGAACTACAAACGACGGCTACTCGAAGACGGCACCGCGGCTATTGCCGAACTAGGTTTCGGCGACGCGCACGGCAGCAAAATCGTCGTCTTGGAAAACACATCAAGCGTCCACCACGTCGTCGTTTGCACCCTTTGCTCCTGTTATCCCTGGTCCATACTCGGCCTGCCACCGAATTGGTACAAATCCTACGCCTATCGCTCTCGAGTGGTGCGGGAGCCAAGAGTGGTCTTGCGAGAATTTAACCTCGACCTACCCGATTCGGTCGAAATCCGCGTCTGGGACAGCAACTCGGATCTCCGCTACATGGTGCTGCCCGAACGCCCTGC
>VXZF01000469.1 GCA_009845645.1 Gemmatimonadota bacterium
GGTGTATATCTACCGGATGACGGTGGGGGTGGAGAGTCAGACGGGACGGATGGTGCTGGTTGATGGGCAAGCCGGTGTCTCGGCTGCGGGCGCTGCTTCTGTTTTGTCGGGTGTGGTTGGTGGCGGGTCGGATCGAGCGGCATCCGAGGTGTATGGGTTGCTCGTCTCGGGTGCGGGGTTCGCTCCTTATGTGGATTCGTCGTTTCGGGTTGAAGCGGGTATGGCCCCTATGGAGTTGGTTGTGTCGTCGGGCTATTCGGGGGGCAAGGTGGCGGACGACGACTGTGCCTTTTGCGACCTGTTCGACGCGCTCCACGACGACGAAGAGGGTCCTAGTCCCAGTGGGAAGGCACAGGCGGCCCTTGAAGCGCCGCCTGCGCCGACGAACCTGCGCTTTGAGGCGGTGACGGATTCGTCCTGCACGGTGCGCTGGGATGCGGCTGCCGGGGCCACCGACTACGATGTCAACTACAAGCCGGCCGTCGGCGGCAAGTGGACCAACGAACCGCATCGGGGGATTAGGCTCTACAACACGATACACGATCTTGATCCTGGGACCGAGTATCGCTGGGCCGTCAGAGCCGAGAATGGAGATGGCCCCTCTGCATGGGTCTTCGGGTCGAATTTTACGACATTGGCGGAGGGACCGGACCTGATCGCCCAGTCTCCTTCGGTTAGTGACGTCAGGCTGACGCCGGGGCAGGCGTTCACCTTGCAGGTCACCGTGCATAACCAAGGCAACGAGCAGGCCGCGGCGACGACGCTGCACTACTATCGCTCCAACAACGCGACGATTACTGCCGGTGACACGAAAGTGGGTACGGACGCAATAGATACACTGGACGCCTCGGCCACCAGTGCGGCGTCGATTAGCCTGACGGCCCCCTCTGCTCTTGGTATCTACTACTACGGGGCCTGTGTGGAGAGGAAGAGCGGCGAGATGGGCGGAAATAACTGCTCTACTGGCATACGCGTGATCGTCGAAAATTGGGTTCCCAGCAACGGAGGCTCCGTGACCAGCATCACGGGGCTCACTGGAAAGACGACGCTGACGGCGCACCCGAATCCCGGGTACGACTTCCAGCAGTGGACCAAGGGCAAGGGCGGCGAAACGCTATCGACCGATACCACCTATGTCGCGGAAGCCACCGACGCGCAGGAAATCTTGGCCCACTTCTCTGTCAACCAGGACCGAGGGAAGTGGAACGTGGGGCAGACATACTCTTACTACACATTCCCGGAGGGCGAATACGAGAGCTTCGAGTGGACGTTCATGTCTGTGGCCGATCCACCGGAGAGCCTGAGTCAAGAGGGCCTTCTTCACTACTACGCCTACCAATTCCACTTGGTCAACTACACCAAGGAGATCGGTCTAGGGTATGCCGGATTTCAGTCTAACGGCCTCTTCCGCAACAGGCCGCAGGGAAAGGTCATCAACTACGCGATCTGGGGCGCAAACGGCGGCAAGACCGACGGGTTGATTCGACCCGACAACCCGGAAAGCGGGGGTTATCAGATCATGTACCCGTTCGAGTGGATCGAGGGGCAGGCCTATCGGTTCGAGTTGCGCGAGGGACCAAGTGGGTTGGACGCCCGCGGGAAGTGGTGGGGACTGTGGGTTGAGGATGTGGCGACCGGATCGGTCGCCTTCGTCGGAGAGCTACGGGTGCAGACTAAGATCAACGGGCGAGACGCCAAGATGTGGAGTCCGCACACGCTCGTGTTCGGGGAAGATTTGCATTGGTGGCGTGTCTCTAGGGGCAAGTACATCTGCAGCGACTTTCAGCCGTCGTCGATGGCCGTATTAGATGTAACGGCAGGTGCTAACCAAGCCCAGCCTCAGGTCAGCTACAACGTCAACAGCGGCGAAGGCTATACCTGGCCGAATAGACGCAAGACGACCAACTGCCACGTGACCATGTTCGTGAACGAACAAGGCGACGTGCAGCATAATCTGGGATTCTGGCCCGATCCTCCACCGAATGTGGTGGATTAACGAAGTTCCGGCCCGATCCTATTGTCATCGTATGCGAAGGGGTGCGGCGCAACGACTCGAAGCCGCCGCGCCGAACCCCTTCGACCAAAAGGCGGTGCTGTGCAGCGCTACAGTTTGCGCAGGTGTATGGACCCGCCCGAGGTGCGCAGGGTCATGAGGGGCCCGCCGCCGTTGATCGCGGTCTTGAGGCTGTTTTTGTCCAGCGTGCCCTGCATTACTACCGGAAAGTCAGTGGAGACGCGCCCACCCGACGTGCGGGCGTCCACCTGCAAACCGATATCCGCAGCGAGGGAGACCTCTACATTGCCGCCCGAAGTCTTGAGGTGGCAGGGACCGTGAGGCTGCTGCGAGAGTTGGGCGCGAATGGATCCACCCGATGTCTGAGCCTCGATAGGCCCCAGCACTTCGTCCACTTTGATAGAGCCGCCCGAGGTCTTGGCCTGCACCGAGCCTTGGGCTCGGCTAATGTGGATGGAGCCGCCCGAAGTCTTAGCTCGCACCTCTCCGTCCACCTCGCCAATGCGGATGGAGCCACCTGAAGTGGACACCGACGCCGTACCGGAGCAGCCTTTTAGAGAGATGGAGCCCCCCGAAGTTTTGCCCTCGATCGGTCCTTCGATGTGGCCAAAATTCAGACTGCCGCCCGAAGTCCGGGCCGAGACGCGGCCCAGAAGATCGTCCACTTCAATGCCACCGCCGGAGGTGTTTAGTTCCAAATCGTGCTGGTGCGGCACCGTGAGGCGGAACAGGGGAGGGCGTCCCTTCGCGAGGCCGAAGAAGTCGAACAGGCCGGCATCTTTTTTGCGGCCCTGGATGGTCGTGGTACCCGCCTCTTGGTCGTATGTTAGATCGAGTTTATCGGCCCGTTCCACGACCAGTTCTATCTCGGGGCGATCCCAAGTATGGACTTCAATAGCACCCCATTCGGTGTCCACTATTAGGCGGTCGCCCGGCTCCACGTCAAAGGACTGATGCGCGGTGTCGGCTTGGACGGCTCCTGTGGCGAAAAGCGCCACAGAAATGGCGACGAGCGCCGACGATAAGAGCAGGTCTTGCATTGTGAGTCTCCTTATGGAAGAAAGGATGTTAGGGTATTAAATAGCTTCGCTCGGTTCTACGCAAATTGCGTGCCAGCGAATTTGTTGCTTCTATATTTTAAATGAAATACCGCGAGGCAATTTTAACCCAATATCACCGGAAGGCTTTTCATGTCCGCTGTGCAAGACATTCTAGTATTTTTTCAGACCACGCCCGCGCTCGACGCCCAAGTGGTAGCTTGGGCGCGCTACGAAGCATCCAAGGGCACGGGCCTAGGCGACTTGGTCGAAGAGAGCGATCCTCCCTACCAGAACGCCATGGCGGCCATGCGAGACGGCTGGCAAGTCATCCAGATGTCGGAACTCAAACATCGCTCGCCCCAAGAGGGCTATGAACTGGGGCCGCTGCCTTACCAGGTCGTGCTGTCGAAATTCAACGAGTTGCAAAAAGAGGAAGGAGCCTCATCGTGAAAGATCATCTTTTGAACTCGAAGCAGATGGCGCAATTCGTCGCCTCGGGGTATTTGAAGTTCGAAGAAATGGTGCCCAAAGATCTGTGCCGAGCTTGTCTTGAGGAGATGCACCACAACCGGGGCTATCTCGCCGTGGGTACTCCCTTTGAGGAGACTTGGCCCAAAGGCACGGCTTTGGGCGATGCGTTCCGCTTGCCGCAGGTGCAGGGACTCATCCACTCCTTGGTCGGCCCCGACCCCCTGTACGACCACCACGCCGCGCACTTGACCAAGGCCGAACAAACCAAGGGCCCCAATATGCACCAAGACTCGGTCATCGACTTCCGCGACCATTACTTCGATATCCAGCTATCGCTGTTCCCTGCGGATACCACAGACGAGATGGGCGGCACTTTCTTGGTGCCGGGAACGCAATTCCGCAATGTGCGCACCGGGGAGATCTCCATTTACCACCACATGCGTGGCAAGATCTGGGCGACCTGCCCGGCGGGGACTATGTACGTGTGGAACACCCGCGTCTGGCACGGGGCGCGCAGCAACTACACGGATCGGGATCGCTTCATGTACAAGTTGCGGCTCAACCCGACGCGACCGCAGGTCTGCAACTTTGACACCGCGGACCTGGACGACCCTGAGATCGGTCGCATCCTGTCGACCAACCACGGCTGGGAAGGCAACGAGCAGCGCTACGAATTGATGCAGCGCGTGCGCTTGTGGCGCTTTGTCTCCGACCAGCCAAACTACGATGTGGGCGAGCGCTTCATGCGGCGCATTGAGTACCAGCCCGGCGAGGCGGCAGGCTAGCAACGATCTTAGCGCTCCCAGCGACTGGCGCGGCGTGGTTGGCGGTGCCAAGAGGACTCTTCCAAAGACATGGCTTTAGAAAGCCCAGTGCTGTTGTCGTCCTATGCCCGTTGCGGGCAGGAACATTCCTTTGCGTTTGCCCAGCCGGTGGGCGAGGTGGTAGCTATAGCGGCGGATGAGGTGCGTCCGGCCCTCAGCGCGGTGGAGCGGGCGGTGGGCCAAGGGCTGCACGCTGCGGGCTTTGTCTGCTACGAGGCCGCGGTCGGTCTGGACCCGGCCTTTACCACGCGCCCCGCTGGTGCACTTCCCTTGGTTTACTTTGGCCTCTTTGCGGAGCGGACGCCGGTGGCCGCGCCTGGCGCTGGCTTGGGTTCCTACGAGTTGGACGAGTGGCGGCCGTCGGTGTCGCGGGAGGAGTACGAGGCCACCATCGAGCGCATCCGCGCCTACATTGCGGCTGGCGACACGTACCAGGTCAACTACACCTTGCGGTTGCACAGCCGCTTCCGGGGTGATCCGCTGGCGCTGTACCGCGATATGGGGCAGGTGCAGGAATCGGCGTTGTGCGCGTATTTCGACTTGGGCCGGCACGTGCTGATCTCGGCGTCGCCCGAGCTGTTCTTCCGCCTGCAAGACGGGCGTTGCACGGTGCGGCCCATGAAGGGAACCCGGCCGCGGGGTCGCTTTGCAGCCGAGGATCAGCAGCGGGCCGATGATCTGCAACATTCCTCCAAGGACCGCGCTGAAAACCTGATGGTCACGGATATGTTGCGCAACGACTTAGGGCGCATCGCGCAAGTCGGCAGCGTGGCGGTTCCGGCCCTGTGGTCGGTCGAGCGCTATCCCACGGTGTGGCAGCTAACTTCTACTGTGGAGAGCCAACTCAGAGCCGGCGTGAGCTTGCCCGACATTTTTGCCGCGCTTTTCCCCTGCGGCTCGGTGACCGGCGCGCCCAAGGTGCGGACCATGGAAATTATCGCCGAGCTGGAGCGCGCTCCGCGCGGCATTTACACCGGCTGCATGGGCTATGTGTCGCCAGGGCCGGAGGCGTGCTTCAACGTGGCGATTCGCACGGCGCACCTCGATCGGGAGAGCGGACAGCTCGAATTTGGCGTGGGCGGTGGGATCGTCTGGGAATCGTCGGCTGCGGAAGAATACGCCGAATGCCTCATCAAGGCCGAGGTCTTGCGCATCCGACCGCACCCGCCTTTTGAACTGTTGGAGACGTTGCTATACGAAGAGGAGATTTACTTCCTGTTAGAGAGACATTTAGAGCGGTTGTCTCAGTCGGCGGATTACTGGGGATTTTGCTATGCGGACGACTACGTGCGTGCTCAGTTGCAAGACGCGGCTAAGGCTATGGAGGGCCGGTGCAGGGTGCGCTTGCTGCTGGCCCGCAACGGCGAGGTCCGCGTGCAGCACCAGGCGCTCGCGCCGCCGCGACGGCTGCGGGTGGCTCTTGCCGCCGAGCCGGTGGATAGCAGCGATCCCTTGCTGTACCACAAGACGACTCACCGGGCTATGTACGACCGACAGTTGGCGGCGCGCCCGGATTGCGACGACGTGGTGCTGTACAACGAGCGCGGCGAGCTGACCGAGTGCTGCATTGGCAACTTGGTGCTGGAGCGCGACGGCGTCCGCTACACGCCTCCGGTCGAATCCGGGCTGTTGGCTGGCACCTTCCGCGCCGAACTGTTGGCGCAGGGCCAACTCTGCGAACGCCCATTGCCCAGCGGCGAATTGGCGCGGGCCGACGCCCTTTACCTTATTAATTCAGTTCGGCGCTGGGTCGAATTGGAACTTGTCTAAAGGAGCGCATCATGTATCGCATCGGCCAAGCAGAAATCAAGCAACTACAGCAGCTATTCGACAGCGGCGCGATTTTCCGCTATGGATCGGGTGGGGAGTGCGACCGCTTTGAGAGGAACTGGGCGCGCTACGTGGGCGTGGAGCACTGTCGGATGACGCGCTCGGGCACCTCGGCGCTGTACGCAGCATTGGTGGGACTGGGCGTGGGGCCGGGGGATCAGGTGATTGTGCCCGCCTATACTTACATGGCGACCGCCTTGGCGGTGCTGGGTGCTGGGGCCATTCCGGTAATCGCCGACGTCGATGATTCCTTAACGCTGTGCCCCAAGGATTTAAAGCGGCGAATTACCAAACACACTAGGGCAATTATTCCGGTGCATATGGTCGGCCTACCCTGCGATATGAAGCGAATCACCAAGATCGCCCGCAAACGCAAATTGCTCGTTCTCGAAGACGCTTGCCAGGCGGTGGGCGGCGGGTACGAGGGGCGGATGCTGGGCAGTTGGGGCCACGCTGGCGCGTTTAGTTTCAACTTCTTTAAGAACATGACCTGCGGCGAGGGTGGGGCTTTTGTAACCAATACGGAGGCGGTGCATCAGCGCGGCTCGGTAGCGGTGGATTGCTGCTCGTTTTACTGGAATCCCGACGAAGAGCGCGAAGAGCTGCAATTTGCCGGCCCCAACTTCAGGGGCTCTGAAGTCGAGGGAGCCATACTCAACGTGCAATTGCGGCGAATCCGGGGGATGCTCAAGACCATGCGCGCCCACAAGCAGGAGTTACTCCAGACCGGGCTAGAGGCAGGGTTGGAGTCGATAAAGAACAACAGCTTGGACTACGAGTGCGGCACACACTTGGGCTTTCTGTTTGCTACCGAGGACGAGGCGCGCTCCTTTTGCAACCGACTGACCGACCAAGGCGTGTCCTCCTTTTTGCCCATGGATACCGGCCGCCACGTCTATAC
>VXZF01000259.1 GCA_009845645.1 Gemmatimonadota bacterium
TCCAGATTGGCAGCAGCGCCGCCCGGGACGACTACGGTGCGCGCATTGGGGAGTCACTCGGAGCGCCTTTACCGGGGCGGACCCAAGGCCCGATCGTCTTAGTCAACGCCGTAGATCCCGCCCTCCGGCGCTGGTATGTCAACCAAGAGTTGTTCCACGAGTACCAATGGCAGCAGTGGGAATATACCAACTACGCGAGATCCTTGTACCAGCGCTACGTAGATATTCGTCTCGAAGGAGATTCCTTTTACGACATCTACGGGAATTTCGTGACTCGTGGCTTTCTCATATACAACAATGCCCAAGACCGCCCAGCTCAGTTCGGCAATACGCTGTTCAAATCGACTCGCTTTGATAACTGGTTCTCAAATGTCGTCATCGCCCAAGACAAGAAGGGCCAGTACGGTTATGCCCTGACAGTGAGCAGCGAGCTGAACACGACCCTCACCCCGCTGACTTTCCGCAAGCCGACCTTCGACGGGGTGCAATTCGACATTGCCACGGATCAAGTCGAGGGCACGGTATTGTACTCGCGCATTAGCAACCCCGGTGGCGAATCTACCGCCGACCTAGAACTGCAACGCACCAACAACACCATCTTGGTCGGCGGACGCCTACAGGGCCAACTGACGGACTTCGCCATACTGGGGCTGACCATGATCAACGCCCACCAGTCGAACACCTTGAGCGACGAGTTAGCGGGTAATCCATTCAAAGGCGGGCTGACGATTGATCAGAATCAGACGATCGACTTTGTCGAGGTCGTTCTGCGCGACGATTCGCCAGGGGATGGGATGGGCGGAGCCGCGTTCTTTGAATCTGGCTCTGACGTGGTCATCACCTATACGGACGGAACCGTAGATCGGGGGACGGATATCGGCTTTGGCCCGGCGATCTCTGGAGGATTTCAGCGCGCTGGGTTCCTCGCTGCGGATGGGACGGAGGAGATCAGACTGAAATACGATTTTGACAATCCCCGTTTTACGGTGAACGCGAGCGCCCCAAAGGACTCGATCATGCAGGTGGAATTCGAGTTGGTGGTGGGCAATGACTACCAGATTTGGGCTACTTCAAACAGACAGATTAATCGGCAAGGCCAGACCGTGTTGCTGCTGATAGAACGAGCGGCCGGGAACGTACAGGACGTGTCGAATATCCGCACTGTGGGCTTTGAATACGGCCTACCTACGGCCACCCATATCATGGGAGCAACCTTCGAATTGCTCGATGTGCACGGCTTCAACTTCTACGGCGAGGCCGACCTCAACTGGAACTACCGGAAATTTCCCAATCAGAACCTAGCGAGGCACAGCACGAGTTCGGGGACTGCCGGAGAGCCGTACCGGCCCGCTTGGTTCATCAATGCTTGGAAGCGGGCCGGGCCTGTCTCCTTATTCGCGGAGGCCTTCGGGATGGACCCACATTACAACACCACGACATTTGTGACCGCCGGCAACGGCCAGATTGACTACGAGAGTCCGCGCCGCGGTCTAGTGGAATTCGTCGATGACAACGACGACCACGACCGCTTCCCTGACAACGTCCGCTTCGACTTCCTGCCCGGCGACGACCGCGTCTTTCCCGGTTGGGACCAGAACAACGATTTCATCCCCGATTTCAACCAGAACGACAACGCAGTCCGCGCCAATCGCCGGCCCGATTACGACGAACCGTTCCTGCGCTTTGACGTCGATAGGCCGGAATTCCTGTTCGGTGTTGACATGAACAACAATTTCTGGGTGGACCAGTTCGAAAACGACGATCAGCCGGACTATCCGTACCGCAAGGACCACAGAGGATTCAACGTATATGCCGCGTATGATTTGACGCCTGAACTACAGGTAGCAGGGGGCGCGATGCGCGAGCACCAGATATCGTCGGACCAGAAGAATGAGCAATACTACGCGCTCGTGAAAATGGACGGAAGCTGGGCGCGGTGGGGTGATTTTAAACTGTTTGAGATGTCGAAGCGAGTCGAGGACGACATTCCCGATCGCCTGCTTCAATGGCTGCCCAGCCAGTCTATCGACGGGGGCACATTGACGCAGGTGGAAGATCCCATGCTTGCGCGCGACACGTGGGTGAATCACCTCTTCGTCGGGCACAAGGTCCACATCGGCCGGACGAAAGTCGAGACGCGGATGAACTACACCCTGTTTCACCAGCTCATGGACGAGCGCACGCGCGCAGAACTCGACCTGCGCAAAAGCGACTTCTTCTTTGGGGCGATCAACAAAGTCAAGCACCGCCGTCAAATAGGCGTCTTGACTGTCGAGCCACGCTGGAAGAGCGAGTTCCTCAAACAGACGCGCGGCTTGTTTGGCGAAGAGAAGCGCGAACAGCTAAGAGAGTTGTTCAGCGTCATTGTAGAAATGGACTTCCTGACCGACAGTACGCTGCAGGGGGGCCTAGAGTACCTCTGGAACGAGGATTTCGCGGACGATGCCAACGACTTCAGGTCTGTGTCGCTGGGGCTGCAGTTGACCAACCGATCCACGTACTTGGGGTATAAGATCGTGGCCTTGGCCGGGATGCGGTTGCGGACTAGGGATTTCGAATTATCAGACGCCGTCACGACCAACACGACTTTCGTAAGCGTGTTCGCAGGTCTGAACTAGATGGGCATCGGGAAGCGAAGAAATGCGTTGGGGTCGTGTAAGAGGGACTGGCGATGAAGGGAGCGAATGCTTGGGAGTGGGGAGGGCTGTTGGCGGCCGGTATTGCCGTGCGGCTCGCGCACATGTGGCAGTGGGAGCAGAGCGCTTTTGGAGAAGTGGCAGTAGGAGCTGCGGCGTACTACGCGGGCGGATTGGGAGATGTAGGGTGGCAGTCGCGACTTTATGCGGCGCTGTGCGCAGTCGCGCTACAGGAGGAGACGGGATTGTGGGTACTGCGCGTGCTTCAGGTCAGCATCGGAGGGCTCGCCTGCGTGCTGGTGTGGTCAATCGGCAGACAGCTATTCTCGCCAGCGGTGGGCCGATGGGCGGGTATTGCGGCCGTGCTGTACGGTCCGGCGATCTACTACGGGGGCGAGATAACGCCGGCCGTGTTGGCCGCTTTTGCGGGCCTGTTGCTCCTGTGGGGGTTGGTGGGATCGGCCAGTATGGGGCCATTGAGGGCCGGAGTTATGGGGGCAGTGGGCGGCGTGACTGCACTAGTCGATTTCCGGGCGCTATTCGCCGTCGGCGCAGCACTTGTATGGGTGATGCAGGGAAGCGGGGACCGGAGGGCGGGGTGTTGGTTTTTTGCGGGAGCAGCTCTGGTACTGGTTCTGGGAGGGGCGGTATGGGGCTGGGAGGGACTAGTACCCTCGATCAGTGGTTTAGGACTGAAGGAAATGGCAACGCGGACGTATTTGTTTTGGCATGGTGCCGAGGTCTTGGGCGATATAGACCCCTATCGCGCCGCTGCGCCTTCGTGGATGTTGGCTCCGCTCATGTGGCGAGCCTTGTTGGGATTTCCCTTTGGGCTGGTAGGGCCTCTGGCGCTAGTGGGATTTCTCGTCGCAGTCCGCGGGGAGGGGATGAATCGGTATCGCGCGCTGCCCCTGTTGTTTGTCGGCGCTTGGATGCTGGGATCGGTGTTGGAGGAGGCGTCCGGTCGCTCGCGACTAAGTGCGGCCTTGTTCTTGCTTCCGGGGGCGCTGGCGGCGATTCCTCTGTTGCTAAAAAAAAGACAGCGCGTTTGGGGTATCGCCTTGGCTCTGGTTCTATTGGCGGCAAATTTTCCTATTGCAGCCGGGGCTCAGAGTTCGCACGACACTTGGGCGGGTTATGCCTACCGAGAGTTGGACATGAATGCCAATGCCATTGCCGCATACGAGCGGGCCATCGAGGCCGAAGATGCTGGAATTCGACCGTACGCGGAACTGGCGAGAATCTACTTCGACACCGGCGCGTACGAACACGCCGCGGAAATCTACCACTCGCTGGTGCAGCGACATGCCGTCAACAGGGACATCTGGATCGCGCTGGCAGAGTCGTATTTAAGGGCAGGTCGAGCGGAAGAAGCAGCGGCGATCTACGCCGATCTGGTGGCGAAGGAGAACGAGCCTTCTCTCGCGGGGAGATTGGGCGACGCCCGTGCGGCTCAAGGGGCGCTTGAGGACGCCATTGCAGCCTACCAAACGGTCGTAGCGGTCTGGCCCGATAGCCATCGCGTGCGCTTCCAGCTAGCCCGCACTTGGGAGCAGCAGGCCGCGCTGGACTCCGCAGCAGTCCACTATGGAATCATAGTCGGGTTAGCGGAGTGGGAGGGCCTTGTGGGGTGGCGGCTAGCACAAGTATTGGGCCGCATGGAAAAAGATAACTTGGGGCGAATTGAGAAGCTGTTGCGCGACGTACTGGCAGATCACCCCGATTCGGCCCCGGCTCTATTGTGTATGGCAGGCTTACTGCACAGAACCGGCCGCAACGAAGAAGCCCTAATGCACTTGCAGAGGATAGCGGCAATGCATCCAGACGAGTACCGAGCCTACGGTTTGATGGAAAGCGTTTACCGAGCCATGGGGCGACCCGAGGAAGCGGGCCGGGCCGCCGAGCTATACCGGGAAAAGCGACTGCGCCAGCGGGCCGACCGCCGGGTCTTGGGAAATTTAGAAGCATTGCTCCAAGGGGGTACCCCGTAGCGGGGATGTGAGAATATGACCCTATTCGACTATTCTTCTACGCGAATTTCCACAGCCGTCCGTCGCCAGCATTGGCGACGCACCGCCCAATTGGGGAGTTGTCCGGCGACGCAAGGCACTAGAATGCAAGCGCCGGCACCGTGGATCTATTTAGCGCTTGTGGCGATGGGCCTAGTCCTGAGCGGACCGCAGGCGCTTCATGCGGTCGAGAGGCTGACGCTCGGCAAAGGAGGAGAAATCGACTGGCTGGAGGGAGCGTCGAGCGGAGCAGACGTGGAGACGATCATCCCCGAGCACCGCACGTTTCTCGACCCCAATGTCACCGAGATAGGGATCGCACCGTCGAATCTGATCGAGTTTGAGAGCGGGGATCACCCCGAGGCCATTCTGCCCCGGCAGGTCAGAGAGGGAACCAACGTCGCCAGCCAAGTCTTCGATTTCGGAGGTTCGATTACTGCGCCTTCGGTAGCGGATATCGAGGGAGAGGAAAAGAGGAAGATCCTCGAGAGTCTCATCACTGAGGACCCGACCGGGCTGGCTTTGGCGCGCAAGGACAACAACGCCCTCGGAACCATCGTCAACATAGACCTCGGAACCCGCATAGGCGTCCGCAGCATCCGCTTCTTCCCCCGCAACACAGTGTTTCCCAACCCTACAGCGCCGTTCCAGTCGGATTTTCTAAGAAAGTTCAGGATCCGGGTAAACGATGGTCTTGACCTAACCGACGCCGGCAATCCGATCTGGGAGGAATTTCTGGTCGAAAACGATAACATTGATCCAGTGACCACAATTCCACTAAATCCGCCCCGTCTGCTGAGGTTCGTGCGGCTAGAAGCGATTTCGGGTATATCCTTCGAGCTAGAGAAGATACAGATCTTCGGGGAGGGATTTCTTCCCACCGCCAGATATATCTCGCCCATCATCGACATGCAGGCCGGCACCAATTGGGGACAACTCCGCTGGGATCAGGTCGCAATCGGCAATGAGGAGGCTGCGAGGGTGGAGATCCGCACCCGGACCGGCAGCGACATCACACCCTTTGCATATACCCGCAAACAGGTGGGCAGAAGGGACGCCGAGGAAATCGCGACCTCCCTTGCGAATTCGCTCGACCCGCTGACGCGGAAGGAATACATGGCCTTGCCGGTCCGGGGCGTTGTGGGAAAAGACGAGTTTGAGCGCGGGTCTGTGCGCGACGATGTAGAAAACTGGAGCCCGTGGTCGGCACCATACGACCCTGTGGTGGGCACCGGCGAGGAAGGTACGGACATCACCTCGCCAGGCCCACGCCAGTACGTCCAAATCCGCGCGGACTTCATCAGCGAGGACCTGAACTCCGCGGTAGTGCTTGAGAACCTATCCTTCACCTTCACCTCACCTCCACTGGCTAGGGAGGTGGTGGGCGAGGTATTCCCCCGCGAGGTGGCGGGAGCAACGGACGTGCCTTTTGTCTTTGCGGTGCGCACGGAAATGGAAGCTGGACTACAAGGATTCGACGCAATTGAGGTGCGGTCGGACCAGCCGATCAAGAGCGTTCAGGGAATCGAGATCCTTGACGGCGACCAGAACCGCATTCTCGAACGGAATTTCGCAGTCCAAGATGCGCCGACAGCGGAAGAGGATGCAGCCATCCAAGAGTTGGATGAGAGGCGCTTCGTGGTGCGCTTTCCCCAAGTGCGCGAGAGCGGGACCGTCGTCATAGTGCGATTCGTGGGCAGGATGCTCTCTTTCAGCAATACTTTCAAGGGACGAGTGCTGCTAATTGAAGAGGAAGCGTTTCAGGACGTGCTTTCGGGCAACGCGGCCTATCTCGGCGACGACGACGCACCAGGGCGCTCCAGTGTCACTGTGCTGAGTCCACAGCTCACCACAGGGCGGCTGGTGCGCAATCTCGAGGTCAACCCCGTGGTGACCCCCAACGGGGATGGAATTGGAGATCGGGCGTCCATCAGTTTTGAAGTAGTGACTATCGTGGGCCAAGCCGGGATCAATGCCGCCGTATTCGACCTGTCGGGTCGGCGCGTGAGACAACTCCTATCTCGCTTAGGAACGAATGGCCTGTACGATCCGCAGCGTTTCGGCGACTTGGCCTGGGATGGCCGGGACGAGTTGGGGCAGCTAGTAGCACCCGGCGTGTACGTGGTCCGAGTCGAAGTTCAAGCCGATGCGCGCCGCACCGGCGCGGCCCGAGCGATCGGAGTCGCATATTGACCATCGCGCCACATGGCTGGCGCAAGGAGTTAGGCATGTTTCTGTGGAGACCTATCTGTCTGTTGAGCTGCGCGCTGTTACTAGCGGGTGGAGATGGAGGATGGGCGCGGTCTGAATTTCAAGTGGGCATCGGTGCGGACAATTCCTTCATCGACGTGGCCAGCGAAGGGGGGGGTGCATACTTAGTGTTCGGCCAAGATGGGC
>VXZF01000639.1:0-5844 GCA_009845645.1 Gemmatimonadota bacterium
ACACCGGTGAGTTGGGGGTTGCCGCGGAAGGTGTTCCAGGTGTCGGCAGTAGCCGTGGTGACTAGGAGTAAGGTTAAGAAGTAGAGTGGCATATTCTGTTGGTTGAGGGATTATGAACGAAAGTAAAGAAGAGGGCAAAAATTTGCTAATTTGGTGGAAGACGCCAGCCTTGACAGAGTTTGCGCAAACGCGGAAACTCCGACAATAATACTCAAGATCTGATGCCCTTAATTCACTACGCGGTTCGGTTTGACCGCATTCAGATAGGGAAATGGTAGTAGCCTGCAATGTCGGATAAGGAAGGCTCAGGGTTCGCGATTCTCCGACCCATAGCCCAGATAATCGAATATTACCCTCGGTGCGCCCGCTTAGTTTGGGATGCGGCCGGGGCGCACGCTGTCCTAGCTATCGGGGTGAGTATACTCGGTGCTGTGGTTCCGGCTGCACAGGTCTGGATCACCAAGATTGTCATCGACAACGTAGTCAGCGCCGTGAGTGATGGGGGTGGAGCCGCAGTGGACTGGATCGGGCTGCTGATACCGGTCGCTGGTGTTTTCGGCGTTTGGATCCTGGGTTCTATATGCAGCGCGGCAGCGACTGGGCTGCAGGAAAAAGTCGGGTTCCTTGCCGGCAACCACAGCCAGTATTTGATCTTAAGGAAGGCGGCTCAGCTCGACATCGCCTTCTTCGAGAACTCGGTCTTTTTCGATGAGATGGAGAAGGCCAGGAGTGAAATCTTCCGCTCCCATAATCTCGCTATCTTGTCCCTGCTAATCGTCTCCTCATTGACCGGCCTTATAGCCATGTTGGCAGTATTGCTCTCAGTGCACTGGGCAGCGCCAATAATACTGCTCGTCACTGCGGCACCGCAGGTGATCGTTGGCGGTCATTACGCCGGAAGGCGCTTCTCATTGTTCGGAGCAAGGGCTAGTAATCGGCGTATGGCAGAATACCTGTCGCGTATACTCGCCTCTCGTGAGGCGGTCAAGGAGATCCGCATCTTCGCACTGCACGAGGAATTGTTGAGACGATTCAGGAATTTCTGGGAGTTATTCAGCAAGGAAACATTGCGCCTCCGATTTGCCGAGGAACGATTCGGTTTTCTCCTAGGATTGATTACGATGATGGGGACAGCCTCCATCTGGGCTTACGCCGTTGTGCGAGCCGTGGGTGGCCATATCAGCGTGGGCACCGTGGCGCTTGCGTTCCAGGCTGCCGAACAGGGACGGTCTGGGTTCTCCAGTCTATTCAGGAATCTTGGACTGTTCTACGAGCATACGATCTTCGCCGGGATTCTCTTCCGGTTCCTCGACCTCGACCCTCGCTCAGTTGAAGGGGCACTGGCACCGCCTCCTGCGTCGCCTGTGCCAGTCCCCGACCGTCTAACTCAGAGCATTGAATTCCGGAACGTCTCCTTCCGCTATCCAGGCTCCGACAAGTATGTGGTAAAAAACGTCTCTTTTACTATCAGGGTGCGCGAATCGGTAGCCATTGTCGGGGAGAACGGAGCGGGTAAAACGACCGTCGTCAAGCTCTTGGCGCGGTTTTACGACCCGACGGAAGGCGCTATTTACTTGGATGGACGAGATCTGCGGGAATACGATCTGGCAAGCCTGCGCCGCCAAATCGGGGTGATTTTCCAGGATTTCGTTCGCTACGATCTCTCAGCCAAAGAGAATGTCGGCTTTGGGCAAGTGGACCTGTTGGACGATGATGATCGGATCGAACGCGCGGCATACGAGGGCGGTGCCTCGGACCTCATCAAAGGTCTGCCGAAGGGATACGACACAGTTTTGGGAAAGGAATTCGACGAGGGGGTTGATCTATCTGGTGGCGAGTGGCAGAAGATCGCGCTCAGTCGTGCGTTTATGAAAGAGGCGGAGGTCCTCATCTTGGACGAGCCCACAGCCGCTCTCGATGCGTTCGCTGAACGCGATGTTTTCTCGCGCTTTGCCGAACTCACGTCGGACCGCACGGCTATCTTCATCTCCCACCGCTTCTCCACTGTGCGCATGGCCGATCACATACTCGTTCTGCAGCAGGGAGAGCTTGTCGAGCAGGGGAGTCATGAGCAACTCTTGGCCCAAGATGGCAGGTACGCGCAGATGTTCAATACGCAGGCGAAGCAGTATCGGTAAGGGGACTTCTCACGATCTGGTAGACACCCGAAAGAGGGAGGGAATTATGCCGAATCCTACGACGAATGCTGATAATCTTCCGTCAATTCCACTGACGGAAGAACTACGCTATCTCTTTGATACTCGCGGGTGGGTGCTGATCCCTGGCGTACTCAGCGAATCAGAGATTCAAGAGATGCGCGAGTTCTGCTATCAACTCAAGCAGGAACCAAAGTCCATTCCCGAACACCATCGTTATTCCATCGGCGGCCCTTTAGAGACTCTAACCGATCATCCGGTTGTTCTCGGATTCATGCACGAATTTTTGGCTTCAGCCTACGCTAACGAAAACTGCTATGGATTTCGGTTGGAAAGCACGTTTCTAACCATTCGCGCGAATGGACACGACGCTTTCCAACCTCACGGCGGCCGTGGGATGCTCAACTTTCCCGGCAACTCGCATACCTATCATCTGCACTACGACAAGGCACACAGTGGGTTGACGCGTGTGGTCTGGGAACTTAACCCGGTGCAAAAAGGTTGCGGTGGCACCATGTTCCTCACCGGTAGTCACAAAGGGGCGTTTCCCGCTCCCAAATCAACGGAGGATCGCAATTCCCCATTGTGGGAGGATTACACCTGCCCCGCAGGCTCCGTGCTTATCTTCACGGAAGCGATCACGCATACTGGTGCCAAGTGGACCGACGAAACTGTTGATCGGATCGCCATTTTCAACTGCTATAATACCGTTGGCAACAAGTGGCATCAGTGGGAACCACATCCGCAGCACCTCGAAGAAATGCCGTTTAAGCGACAGACGCTCTTCCGACCGGTTCACTGTCAGGATAATGCGCCGACTTTGGATGCGGTGTAGAACATTGAGTGAGTTAGGTCTAAAATAGCGCTAGAAGCGGGGCGAGGTTGGAGGTAGAAGACGGAGCAATCACTGAATTACATGTAGGCCGTGTACATTGCCACCTTCTTCATCAAACTGACTCTTTATAATGGGGAAAAATCTACTGTCAGCTCTTTCATAGTAACGAAAAATAACATATGCGATTACATCTGCTAACTGTATCAGTCTAGATGCCTTTGAATCCAAAAATAAAGGAACCTCAGCGAGGTTTCTTAGTACCCCCCAACGATGACCAATCGTTCTGAAATTAGTAGCCAATGCCTGTAACGATGATTCATACGTTGATTTGTCAAAAATAATAATTCCTCTCTGTGTGTCGTTGTTCCTATAAAGTCTCATTAGGTACAAATCGAAACGACTAGATAATTGTTCAAAAGCTGTTTCAACTGGGTCGGCAGGTGATATAGAGGATTTCTTGATTACGCTGGCAAATATCCGATTAGATGGGTGTGAATTAGCAAGCACCTGTAAAATATCTTCAATAGCCTTGACTCTTTTATCTCGGGTGTAATGCCTCCATATACCCTTACCATTCAGCATTGGATTACCGTGAAGTTCAACTTCGTCTGGATTGGCTGGATCAAATCTGGCTGCTATCTTATCAAGCTCATTGGAAATCCAGTAACTTTGTCGTTCAAAGACAGATACGCCTGCTAGGACCAAATAGTTCTGGCTCGAATCCTTTGGCGAACCAGACTCGTCAGCGTACAATAAATGCACGATTTTTCTCCCAAACAAAAAAAGACAGTCAAGGGAAGACCAAGCTTCCACGGTCCGATGCGGTCAGACCTCTCGACTGTCAAGTATATTTTATTAGATTACTGGATTCAAGTCAAGCTACAGATTAGCAGCGTTTTTAATACAAACTCCAACCTATTGATAATAAACAAGTTTGCGGCGATGTTGTTTAGGTCAGGAGACAGGAACAATCCGCTAACAAGCGATGTGTTGGAAAAGTCTTGTTTCCTTCTGGAGACGAGTCTTCGGAATAATAAAGCATTATGACTAAAGTCATCTTAGAATTGCCGGATGAAGTGTTCTCCGCTTTACGTCGCTCGCCAGAGGAGTTCGTCGCTGAACTGCGCCTAGCCGGAGCTGTCCACTGGTATGAACGAGGCATGATCTCGCAAGAAAAGGCCGCTCATATAGCCGGTCTGGATCGCACCGACTTCCTCATGGCTTTAGCTCGTGAGCAAGTCGATGTCTTTGAGGTGGATATCGACGTATTGAAACGCGAATTAGATCGTGGCTGAAAAACCAGCCGTTAATGCTTCACACTCATTTTCCCCCATCAGAACGCCATCTCATAAAGCCGCAGGAAGTCCGCTTCTTGCAAAGGAAGCGGGTTGAAGATACCGGTCCATTGACCAGCGGCTTCTTGGGCCATGGCGGGTAGATCGATTGCGGCGACCTGACAATCGGCGAGTCGGTACGGTAGTCCTGCCATAGCGCACAATTCTTCGAGATGGGCGGCGAGTGCGAGGGCGCTGCCGTTGAGTTGAATGTCCGCGCAAAGTTCGCCGTATAGATCGTCCACTACTTGGCCGTTCAACCGGATCACGTGCGGCAGCATCAGAGCTACAGCCCGACCGTGGGAGAGTGGGTAGTGGGTGATGAGGGGGTTGGCGGTGGCGTGGGCGGCACCGAGCATGGAGTTTTCGATGGCAGTGCCGGCTAGGTGGGCACCTAAGAGCATGGCGTTGGCGGCGTTTTGGGGATCGGCGATGGCTGCTTCGTAGTGGGGCGCTAGTAGCTGCCAGGCTTGACGGGCGAACATTTGCGAGAGGGATGTGCGGCGGGTGGAGACGTAGCTTTCGACGGCGTGGGCGAGGGCGTCGATACCGGCGTCGGCGCGGACGCGCTGGGGGACGCTGGTTAGCACGTTTGGGTCGAGGATGGCGATGTGGAAGCGCGCTTTGCGGTCGCCGCAGGCCATTTTGGCATTCGTGTCGGCGCGGGTAATCAGGGCGTAGGATTGGGCCTCGCTGCCCGTTCCGGCCGTGGTGGGGATGCCGATGGAGGGCAGCATGGGCTGGGAGGCTTTGCCGTAGCCTTGGTAGTCTTGCATTTGGCCGCCGTTGGTCAGCAGGAAATTGATGCCCTTGGCGCAGTCCATGGCGCTGCCGCCGCCCAAAGCGACGATTAGGTCGATGGGGCCGTAGGTGCGGGCGTGGTGGACACCGGCGGCTACGTGTTCGGTTGTGGGGTTTTCCCCTACGGCGGAAAAAGTCGTCGTCGTTAGGCCGGCGTTTTGTAGCGCGTGTTGGGCCTGTTCGGAGAGGCCGGCTTGGACCAGGCCGGGGTCGGTTACGAGCAGGGCGCGGGGGCCGGCCAAGGCGCTGGCGAGGTCGCCTAGCTGGTCGAGGGTTCCAGCACCAAAGACTACGCGGATAGATGGATCAAAGTCGAAGGGAGTCATCCGGCCCTGCGCTGCAAGGCGCGTTGCTGGTAGAGGAAGTCGAAGAGGTTGCCCTCGTGCGGCTGATCCCAGGCGATTTCGTGGGTGGGGATCGGGCCGAGGTTGAGGCGTTCGATGTGAGACGCGGCGAGCAGTTGGCGCGTTAGATGCTCGTCTTCGGTGAGGGCGGTGGCTACCAGCGTCGGGCCGATGCGCGTGACCATTTCTTCCTGTGGGGCTTCTATTACCGAAGCGAACGGAAAGAGGTATTCGGTATTGGCGAGTGGGTGTTGCCAGTCGGGAGCGTGGATCAAGGTTGGGTTGAGGAAGGTGCAGCCGCCGGTCTCAGCGATGCGTTCGCCTTGGTCTCTGGCTGTGTCTACCGCGTCGCCGAGTTGGGTGTCGATTAGAGA
>VXZF01000639.1:5854-7039 GCA_009845645.1 Gemmatimonadota bacterium
GCGCTACGGCGGGATTGGGGAAGGCGGCGATTTGGGCTTGGGGATCGTCGAGGGGACGGGCTTGGATTTGGCTCAGACGCTCGCCGAGGGCGGCGGCGATTGCGCGGCCGTGGGCGGGCACCCAAATGCCGGAGGCGTTGAGGCAGGAGCGGCCCCCGTTGGAAGCGATGGAGGCGACCATGAGGTCGAGGTAGTGCTCCCATTGGTCGATTTTGTCTGCGCCGATGATGATTTTGCTGCGCCCTGGGCCGTGCAGTTGGATGCGGGAGTCGTCGCGCCAAGGGGCGACGGTGGGGCCGCCGCCGAACAGCAGTGAGCGACCGCAGCGGAGTAGGATCTCGGTGCTGCCGCCGTGGTCGGTCGGGTAGTAGCTCAGGGCTTGGGGTGGACAGCCGGCTGCGATCAGGGATTGGGCAATGCGGTAGGGCGTCCACGGTTCTTCGCGGCCCGGCTTGAGTACCAGCGGAGTCTTGAGCGGGATGGCTGGCAGCCACAGCGCGTGGACGCCGGGCGAGTTGCTCGGCAGGATGCAGCCGAGGGCTTGGGCGTGGGACGCGAAGTGGAGCGGACTTGGGCCGTCGTCGAGGACGGTTAGGTCCAGGCCTCGGGTTAGGCCGCTGAGCACGGCGGGCATTTCAATGCCGACGCGGTGTATTTTGTCCATGTTGGCGCGGGCCAGCGACTGCGGCAGGCCGGTGGTGGCCGAGACTTGCGCGACGTAGCCGTCCGGGGTTTGTCCGTCGTCGCCTAAAGGCAGTTCGGCGCGCAAGAAGAGGTCGGCGGCCTGTTGGCAGATGGCGACTAATTCGGCGACGGTGAGGGCTTGCAGTGCTTGGCGGTTGCGCTCTTGGATGGCTAAGTCGCGGGCGATCAGGCCGCGGTTGGCTTGGCTGACTTGGGCCACTGGTTGGCCGGTGGCGATGTGGGTGACGGTGAGGCGGTCGAGGCTGGTGTAGGGCTGGCCGGCGCGGAGGAGTGGTAAGTGCATGAGTTTGGATTCTGGGTTAGAGTTGGAGTAAGCACTTGCGATCTATAATCTATAAATCTGTAATCGCAGAACAAAACTCGGGGGTCTGATTGATTTATGTTTAATCTGCGTTTCAGGTTAGTCGTCTTGGCTGCCATCTGCATCGCGAATCAACTGTCGCTGTCTTTTCTAGACCGTGCGGCTGCGCAGGATGATTC
>VXZF01000525.1 GCA_009845645.1 Gemmatimonadota bacterium
TAGCAGCCGACGACTTAGAGGGATTGCGCTTTGTCCGCGAGCGCGTCTCGCTGCCCATCATGGCCGACGAGAGCGTTTGGACGCCAGCCGACGCCCTCAACTGCGTCCGCCACCAAGCCGTCGATGTCTTCAACGTGTACGTGTCAGAAGCCGGCGGCTTGGGGGCAGCCGCGCGCATCTTCGCCATTGCCGAAGCCGCGCGCCTGCCCTGTATCATCGGCAGCATGCCCGAGCTGGGGATCGGCACCGCGGCCCAAGCCCACCTCGCCTTTGCCATGCCCAACCTGGGCTACGCCAGCGACGTGAACGGCTGCGTCTATCACAGCGGCGACGTCATCCGCGAAAAGCTGCCCATCGCCGACGGGTACATCCTCCCGCCAGCCGGGCCGGGCCTCGGCGTCAGCCTCGACGAGGACGCACTCGCAGAGTACCGCTGCGACCGCTGATGCGCTTCCGGCCCTGTATCGACCTGCACGAGGGGCAAGTCAAGCAGATCGTCGGCACCAGCCTACGCGACGGCATCGCCCCCCAAACCCACTTCATCGCCCCCCATCCGCCTGCTTATTTTGCGGAGTGTTATCGCCGCGACCAGCTCTTCGGTGGCCACGTCATCATGCTCGGTCCGGGTAACGAGGACGCAGCCGCACAGGTATTGGCCGCTTTCCCCAGGGGCTTGCAGGTCGGCGGCGGCATGCGCCCCGACAACGCGGAGACGTGGCTCAGTCGTGGGGCCGCGCAGGTAATCGTCACTTCCTACGTCTTCAGCGACGGCCAACTCCACCACGACCGACTGGCGCAAATGGTAGCTGCGGTCGGGCGCGACCGTCTGGTCTTAGACCTCAGTTGCAGCAACCGCGACGGGCGCTACGTGGTAATGACCGACCGCTGGCAAAAGGCCACGGATTTTGCTCTCAGCGCAGATAACTTGGCGCTTCTCGCCGAGTCTTGCAGCGAATTCCTCATTCACGCCACTGGAGTCGAGGGCAAGCAGCAAGGAATCGATGCCGAACTCGTCGCGCTCTTGGGCGAGATCGCGCCCATCCCGACGACGTACGCTGGCGGCGTGAGCAGCACCGAGGACATTGATATCCTCCGCAAGCTCGGCCAAGGGAAACTGGATTTTACGGTGGGAGCGGCGCTGGATATTTTCGGGGGCACGGGGCTGCGCTACGAAGATATGGTTCTGATTCGCGGTTAGTGCCCCGACAGCTTAAATAGATTGACCGCCGTAAAGTTGATGATGGCCCAGATCGTAAACAGCAGCGCCAACTCGGTCCACAGCGACATCCGCTCGTCTTTGGGCACCCGCATCGCCAGATGTAGCACCGCGTAAGCCATTGGGATCAGCAGCAGATTGTTGGCGTTAGCCCCTTTGAGCACAAAGTCGAGGGTGCGCGGGTCGAACAATATGAACAGCAGCCACCCAAACGGGAAGACGATCTGGAAAATGCGGATCCAGCGGCGGTAGCCCTCTTCTTCGGTCAGCGCGCTCACCTTTAGTTGCCGCAGAAAGTCAGCGCCAATCCGCCCCGAAGAAGCGGCAAATACCAGCAGCGTGGAAAAGAGCGTGCAAAATCCCCCGAACATGAAAATATAGTACGCCCAGCCGCCGATGCTCTCGGTGAAAATCAGCGATACTTGCTCGACGACCTTCATGCCTTCGGGCAAGACTTGTAACTGATTGAGCACCGACGCGCCCAGCAGGTAATACGCGCACGTGACCACCAGCGCGATACCAGTACACACGCCCGCATCCGTGATCAAGACCCGCATCCAGCCCCGGTAGCGCGCCTGCCATTCTGGACTATCGTCTTTTGGCCCGACGAAATCCGGGTAGCCTTTTTCCACGATCCAATAGGGATACATGAAAAGCTCGACCGCGGTCGCGCCGACCGACCCCATCACTGCCAACGCCACAAACGCGCCTTCGGCTGGCATGGCAAAGCGGAAGCCCGAGGCGATTTGCTCGCTGCTGATTGCATAGCTCGTGCCCTGCAATGCGAGCACCGAGCCGATTACTACCAAGCTGAAGGTCGCCACCAGTGCGGAGACCATTTTCTCCAAGTCGCCGTACAGCCCCCGCCACAGCAAAACCGACATGGCGAGAAACAGCACTACCGCCCACACTTGTTCGGACGCAAAGGGAAAAACCGTGACCATCAGCCCGGACACCGACCCCAAGATGCCGATGACGGCCACCGTCACCGAGAAGTAGCCTACCACGCAAAGCCACGCGATCCACGAGGTGCCGCGCCAGCGCGCGCCCGGCACTTGGTCGAGGATTTGCACGGTACTACTCTTGCGCAACAAGCACTGTCGGCCCAATTCGAGCTGAATCACAAATTTGACCAAACAGGCCAAGATCACGCCCCAGAGAAAGACAAAACCGACCTCGGCTCCCATCCGCGTCGTCACCAACAACTCGCCTGAGCCGACCACCGACCCAGAGACGACGACGCCGGGGCCGATATTGCGTAAGAGGCCGCTAAAATGAGTGGGGGCCTCGCGGATGCTACTTTGCGCGCTGTCCATAATGCACTCCGTTTTGTCGTCTGGGGACGCAGGCATCTCGCCCGTAAAAGCGGCCTTAAGATAGGAACTCAGGCCGAAGATGCCAGCGGCACACGGGCTTTGCGCGAGTAAAGGAAGCGTCCCTTCAAAAACCAGCCACAATCCCCCGCAACCCCTCGGCATATTGCCCAAGCACCGCATCGGCCCGATCTCCGCTGCCGCGCTTGTGGATTACTTCCACCGAGCAATACCCATCAAATCCAGCCTCCGCAAGTAGGCGCAGCGGCTCGGCGTGATCGAAGACGCCCGCGCCTAGCACATCGCTGACCTGCAACCTGCCATCGACGATCGTCCCGTCGTGGGCGTGGATGTGGCGCGTGTGTGCGCCCAGCATCTGGAAGCTCTCGGCTGGCTCTTCCAGCACCCGCTGCGTGTGCATAAAATCCCACAGCACCTGCAAATTCGGGTGCCCGGCCCGCTCGACAACCGCGCGCACCGGTGCCGAGCAGCACCAATCGTCGTGCGTTTCCAGCAGCAACGTCACGCCGCGTTCAGCCGCCGCGGGCAACACCTGCGCAAAACCCTCCACCACGTAATCGACGACCGCAGTCCACTCGCGGCCCCGGTCGCGCTGGCCGCCGAAAACCCGCACCAAACCACAGCCCAAATCAGCCGCTAGGTCGATGTACTTTTTCAAGTCCTCCACGTGCCCGGCCCGCTCTGCCGCGTCGGGCACAGCCATCCGCGCCCCAGTCGCAATGCAGCAGATTTCCAAGCCCTCGTCCTCCATCCGTCGGCGAATGTCCCGCCGCTCTTTGGCCGCAAGCGCAGCCTCAATGCCGCAGGCGTGATCCCACTCGACGCGCGGCTCAAACCCCTGATAGCCATGCCGCTTCATGCCAGCGACAACCTCGTCCAAGGTCCAGTCTGGACACGCGCTGCTCATAGTCGCCAATTTGATCATAGTATTTTGTTCTCCTCAGTAGCGTTGCAAATGTAACGAATGGACAGGATAGATGGGATTATATTGTTTTATCTCATCCTATGTTAAACACCCTCAATTGATGCAAGGTCCCTCATGCAAATCGGCACCACTCTCACTCGCTTCATCATCGAAGAAGAGCGGCAGCACCCCGAGGCTACCGGCGAATTCACCGGCCTACTCACTGACCTGACCAGCGCGGCCAAAATCATCTCCCGCGACGTGAACAAGGCTGGCCTCGCCGAGGTAATGGGCATCACCGGCCGCACCAACGTCCACGGCGAAGAGGTGCAAAAACTCGACGAGTTCGCCAATGCGCTCATCATCCGCACCACCGACCACACGGGCCGGCTTGCGGGCATGGCCTCCGAAGAGATGGACGACATTTACCCCATCCCGGAAAGACACCCGCGCGGCAACTACATCCTCGTCTTCGATCCGGTTGACGGCTCGTCCAATATAGACGTGAACGTCTCCATCGGCACCATCTTCTCTATCTACCGCAAGAAAAGCACCGACGGCGTCGCCCACAGCGACTTCCTCCGTTGCGGTCGCGAGCAAGTCTGCGCCGGCTACATCATCTACGGCTCCAGCACCATGCTGGTCTATACCACTGGCAGTGGCAGCCACGGCTTTACCCTCGACCCAAGTCTCGGCGAATTCCTACTCTCCCACGAGCACATCAAAATCCCCAGGAAAGGTCAGTACTACAGCGCCAACGAGGGCAATTATCCCAGGTGGGACGAGCCGGTGCGCCACTATGTCAAGCAGCTCAAGGAAGGTCCGCAATCCTACTCGGCGCGCTACATCGGCTCGCTCGTGGCCGACTTCCACCGCAACCTGCTCAAGGGCGGCATCTTCCTCTACCCCGGCGACAGCAAATCGCCCAACGGCAAACTGCGCCTCTTGTACGAAGCGGCTCCCCTCGCCTTTGTCGTCGAACAAGCCGGCGGCGCAGCCTCCAACGGAACCCAGCCCATCATGGACTTGCAGGCGACCGAACTGCACCAACGGACTCCGCTGTTTATCGGCAGTAGGGACGACGTGGCTACGCTGGAACAATTCGTATGCGGAGAGCGGACGTGAACAGGTGACAGCGCGAACCGAGAGCGTAAACATTGGTCGCCATAGACGGCGACCAACAGATCAGCCGGTCTTCAATACTAGCGAGGCGTGCAGCCGCTCTCGTTTTGCAGCTTGGTGCTGCGCGGTTCACATTCGATCACTCCACCACGGCAATCGAGCGCAACGGCACAGCAACGCAGTATCGCCTGCTTTAGCTTGGAACGGCCGCGCTGCACGCGGGATTTCATACCGGAAGTGGAAAGACCGAGGCGAGTTGCTGCTTCTGTTTGGTTGAGACCTGCGATGTCTGTGAGCAGCAGCGCTTCCGCATAAGGTTGCGGCAGGTTGCGGATAACAGGTGTCAGACACGCGGCGATTTCAGCGGCGTTACTCGCGTCGCCGGACGCACCACCGTTCTGCTCGATTTCCGCAGCATATTGCGTCAACGCCCGTGCCTCCGCAGCACGGCGACGATGGTGATCAGTGATCGCGTTGGCAGCAACGCGGAACACCCAAGCGGCCGGCTCATCAGCAACGGCGAGCCGGTCCCGATGGCGGACGAGTAGCAGCAGGATGTCGCCCACAACATCGTCCACTGCGCCCGCTTCGACGCGGCGACTCACATAGGCGCGCAAGCTCGTCTGAAAATCCCGCCAATTGTCAATTTGCGGTCCGACCTGCGCCTCAGTACTCATGCGCAGCAGCTATCTTTTTCACCAGAATCTTGGGGAGAGCAAGCATTCTCCGCCGGCTTGTCATCGACAATGCGATACCACTCCCAACGCAAGCCTTGCGGATCGCTCGACCAGACTTTGTTCTGCGTCGCGTGGCAACAGGTTTCGTTTCGCTGTACTTCGGTCAAAATGCCCGCAGTCCGCAGTCGTTGCTCAGCGTCGCTCACCTCGGCTTCTGCAAACGCTTCGACGCCTAGATGGTTGAGGCGTTCTGCCGCCGCTGGATTCTCAAATAGCACCAACTTCAATGGCGGTTGATCGATGGCAAAGTTGGCATAACCGGGGTGCCGCTTGTGAGGCTTGGCATTGAAAAGTTCACCGTAATAAGCGACGGCTTCATCCAAGTCACTGACGTTCAGGGCCAATTGCAAACGCATAACTCGCTCCTTTCATTATCCTTTAACCAGTAAGACGCAAGCGGCCAGAAAAGGACGCAAAAAATTCTGCTATACTGCAGCGCGCCGATATACCCTTTCACCTGACTGCCGTCATAGCGCAGGAATATAACTCTTTGGTATTGCCAACAGGAGACACAGGAAATCAATTGTGAAAATCACCGCCATCAAACTCTCGGTTTTTGAGCTTCCAGCCACTACCCCGCTCTTCGGTCTAGAGCAAGTCCCCTACGGCTATCGCACCCGCTGGCAGGCCTGCGGCCACCGCCGCGCCGAAGCTCCCATCCACGTGCTGCACGTGCTGACTGACGAAGGCTTGGAGGGCATCTGCACGGTCGGCGACGCCCGCTATCAAACCATGCGCCGCGAGGAACTGGAGGCCCTGCGAATCATGGCAGTCGGCCAAGACCCGCTCAACCGCGAGCAACTCGACGACAAGCTGCGCTGGGCTACCCGCTCGCTGTTTTCGCGCCCGGGCTGGCACGGAGCTTTTGACAACTGCCTCTGGGACATCGCCGGGCAAGCCGCCGGTCTCCCAATCTGTGCCCTAATTGGTCGGACCCGCCCGCGCTGCCGGGCCTATTACAACTTCCCCTCCGGTAGTCTCGACGCCGCCCTAGAAGGGACAGATCAAGCACTCGCAGCGGGCTTTGTGGCGCTCAAAGACCACTGGTCCGGCCCTCCCGACACCAATATCGCTTGGTCGCGTGCCGTCCGGGATCACGTCGGCCCGGATGTCGATCTGTTGCACGACGCGGCTGGCAGCCCCTACACCCTGCGCGAAGCACTACGCGTTGGCCGCGCGCTGGAGGCACTCAACTACGGCTGGTTTGAGGAGGCCATTTCCGACCGCGATCTCCAGGGCCTGCAAACGCTGTGTGCCGAACTCGACATACCCGTCATGGCCCTTGAAACCTTGATGCACGACTACGAAATCTGCGCCGCTTGGATCCGCGCCGGGGCCACGGACCTCGTCCGCGCCAACGCCCGCCACGGTACCACAGCCACCCTCAAACTCGCCGCGATGGCCGCCGCCCATCGCACCACTATCGAACTCAACGGTCCGGGCGGCCTTTTTGGCTTAGTCCACGCCCACCTAGTCTGTGCCCTGCAAAACACCACGTACTACGAGTATTTCCCCGGCGGCAGCCGCGACGAGATCGGCCGCGAGATCGGCCTGCTCAATCCCCCATTACCCGTCGATGGTCACATCGCGCCGCCGACCGGTCCCGGCTGGGGAGCCGAGTGGGACCGGGCTTATTTCGCCAAAAAGCGCGTGGCCGAATGGTAAATCGCCATTGGTTGAAGGGCGTGA
>VXZF01000087.1 GCA_009845645.1 Gemmatimonadota bacterium
CAAAAGCAAGCCGAACAAGAGCAAGAGCAAAAGCAAGCCGAGCAAGAGCAAAAGCAAATCGAACAAAAGCCAAACCAAACCGAACAAAAGCCAAACCAAACCGAGCCAAAGAAAAAGCAAGCCGAACAAGAGCCAAGCCGAGCCGAGCCGCCGCAAGGTCCCAATATCCTCCGTCGCCTCGCCGGATGGACTGGCCGCATCGTCGAGCCGGTCAACGCCAGTTGGCGGCGCAACACCAACTCGCGCCGCTTCAATTTGCTGCAGCGGCCTTCGCTTTCCTATCAACTCGGCCTTGAAGACACCCTGCGGGTGCGGCAAGTGACCCAAGGGCTGACCCACCAAGACAATTGGTTGCACACATCCTCGTTTGAGGCTGGTTCGGGAATGCGATTGCCCTTTGGTATTAGTGTCAAAGTCAACTCCAAGGAGCAGACCACCGAGCGCAGCGGCGCTTCGCAGCAACGGCTGCGCTTGCGCAACGAGCGGACCTACCCGCGCGTGAGTCTTAGCTGGGGACGAGCCGACCGGATTCCGTTGATAAAGCGAGTGATCAACAGCGCGCAGGTAAACGCGAGTTTCGAGACCTCGGAGGGCAGCGAGGGCGAGGGCAGTCTCGCGCCCGGCCACCTGCTTTCTGAGGAGACCAAGACCGAGTTTAGGGCGTCGTGGAATGGCCGTTGGCGCTGGGGACCGACCACGACCATCGAGCGCGTACTCTCCACCTCGGAAAGCCGCGATTTTGAACCAACTGCCGAGGGAGACAGCGGCGAGCAGCCCCTTCGCGGCACTCGCGACCGAGAGCAGGTGACCACCACCTTCAAGATCACTCATAATCTCAAGCCGCGGCGACTGCCTCTAATAGGCCGGCTCAAAAGCGACGTCACCCTCAACTTAGAACAGAAGTTTGAAGGAGAAACGCGCTCCATTGCCACCGGCGACGAAGAACGCGTCCCCAATGGCAAAGAAAACCGCTGGCGCACTCAGTTGTCCATGACCTACAACTTCAGCACGAATTTCCGCGGCGAGGGACGAATTCGCATCGAAAACAACAAAGATCACCTCAGAGACAAGACGCGAAAAATCCGCGAAGTGCGGCTTTCGGGCACGTTCTTCCTCCGCTAAAGCATATTGCCCGACGCGGCTGTGGGAGGTATTATTTGTTCAATCAACGCGAGCAACGCGCGCTCATCGGCCTGACAGCGGCCTTGCTCATCGGGATGCTCGTCGCCATCGGCGATTGGTATCGCCCTTCGCAGTCAGAGGAATTTAGCGTTGTGCCGCGCGCAGTCGCTCCGCCGCCACCGCGCCAAGTGGCAGCAGCCGAGCAGGGGCCGTTGTCGCTCAATTCGGCTACGGTAGAAGAATTAGTCGCACTGCCGGCAATCGGCCCCAAGATCGCCGCGCGGATCGTCGCCTTCCGCCGCGCGCGCGGTCCTTTTGCACGGCTGGAGCAACTAACCGAAGTCAATGGCATCGGCGCGAAGACGCTAGCAAAGCTCCGTCCTTTGCTCATAGTGGAGTAGAGGCCACTTTGTAGAAGAAGGGGTTGGGATTGTTTGGATTTGGCAGGACAAAGGCCACTGGGATTCACATCAGCGGCCAGACCATGCGCATCGCCGCCCTAGACGCTGACCGCGCTGGCATCCGGCCGTTAGTCTTGACAGCCGAAAAGCTGGAGCGCCCTTTCGATCCGGTGTCCCTAGGCGACGAGCAGCAGCGACAAGAGCTAGCTACCAAGTTAGCCGCGCTCGCGGCAACTTATAACTTCGACTATAGCACGGCCTGTTTCTCGCTAGACCGGCGCTTGGGTCTCATTCAGCGCCGGCCCCTCGTAGCGAGGAGTGAGCGCGAAAACCGCCAACAACTCCTGTGGGAAGTCGAGCAGCTCGTGACCGAAGACGCGAAGGCGTTTAGCTGCGATTTTGTGCTGACCTCGCAGTGGGGCTTTGTGGTGGCGGCGCGCCACCGCGCGCTCGATGGCTACTGCGCCCTAGGCAAGGCCGCGGCGGTTGGTCGGCTCGATGTGGATCTAGTGCCTTTTGCCCTGTACAACGCCAGCGAATGCGCCAATCTGCTCGCCAAAGATACATTCTCGCTGCTGCTCTACGCGGATGAAAGTGAGGCTTGGCTCCTGCTAATAGAGGAAGGCGAACTGTGCGCACTGACTAGCTGCTGCTGGGAGCAAGAGGATGACGCCCCCGCAGCCTTAGAAAGCGCAGCGCGCAAGCTGCTAAGCGCGGGCAGCAACGGCCTCCAACGCCTGTGGGGAGCCGGCTTCGTGTATTGGAGCGAGGGCCTGGCCGCGCATTTGGGGGTGCCGCATTCAATCCTCGACCCACTCGCCGCAGTCAAACCCAAGCTGCTCGACAGCACCCCGCCCGCGCAGCGATCCGAGTATGCCATTGCCGTCGGGCTAGCTCAGCGGGGGTTGGTGCGATGATCCGCGTCGAGCTTCTCGGTCGCCAAGGGCGGTCGCCTTGGCCCAAAGTCTTGCTTTCGGTCCTAGTTGTCTGTGGCGGACTATACGGCATCTATTACTTCTTCCCCGCGCTGACGAGGCCGATTTTTAGCGCGAGTTCCGCCCTCATTGCCGCAGCGCAGCAAGAGATCGCACCACAGCGAGAGGTCATTTCAAACCCCGAAGAGGCACAGCGGGAGACCATTCCAAGCCCCGAAGAGGCACAGCGAGAGACCACTCCAAGCCCCGAAGAGGCTATCTCTAGCCCCATGCAAGAAACCCCTCCCAAGCCCACGACACAGCAAGAGGTCGCCCGCAGTGCTACGACGTACAAAGAGGCGACTCCGAGTTCTGAACCAGAGACCGCGTCAAGCCCCGTGGTCCAGCCAGAAGCAACACCTCGTCCCGATCCAACGCCGTCCCAAGTCCCTTCGCCCCAGCGCAGCACAGCCTGCCACCAAGTAATGCGGGTTGACGAACAGGTTCCCACCGGGATTCGCGTCGCGTCGCTGAATTGCAATTCGAGCGGGGAGTACTGGCTGGAGGGGACCAGCTCCTCGTACAAAGTATTGCGTATGTTCAGGCTTCGTTTGCAGACGTTGCCATCGCGGGTGTCGTTTTCGACTTGGCAGGAGGAGCGCACGCTGCGCTTTGCATTCCAAGGCCGCTTTGCCGAGCAGGATACCCCTCCACCGGCGGTCCTCTCGTCCGACCAAGCGGAGCAATTCTTCGGCAAGTTAGCCCGCTGGGCCGACGCGAGTGGTCTAGACAGCCTCTCGATCGAAGAACCTACCCATAGGGCCTTGTCGTCGGCGCGCACGCACCAGCGGCAAAAACTGCGGGGCCTTGGCTCCCCTCAGCAGATCAATGCCTTCTTGCAGCAATTACAACAGGCCGAAGAAGTCGCAACCCTCGGCGAGGTTTTGCTCATGCCCGTCACAAGCGACGAACACGGCTGGGTGCAAGCGCGGCTCTACGCGGCCGTGGACATCGTCGTGGACGAACCCTGATGAACCGCTTTGCAGACGCGGCCATCTATCCCGGCAGCTTCGACCCCATCACCTTTGGCCACCTAAATATCCTAGAGCGGGCCTTGGGCATTTTCTCCCAAGTCACCCTGCTGGTGGCAATCAATCCCAATAAAAGGCCGCTCTTTTCGCTGGAGGAGAGTCGGGCGATGATCTCCGAGGCCATTAGCGACTGGCCCCAAGCCAAGGTCGATTTCCACGACGGCCTGACCGTTGACTATGCGCGGCAGCACAACATCCGCACGGCCGTGCGGGGCCTGCGGGCGGTGACCGACTTCGAGAACGAGTTTGCCATGGCCTTGACCAACCGCTCGCTATGGCCAGAATTCGACACAGTCTTTCTAATGACCAAGGCCGAGTACATGTACCTCAGTTCGTCGGTCGTGCGCCAAGTGGCGCAAATGGGCGGGCAGTTGAACCAGTTCGTGCCGCCTTGTATCGAGCGCCGCTTGCGGGAGAAATTCTACAATGCCTGAGTCTCAAAGCGAAGTGCAGGCGCTCCTCGCGCTGAACCAAGCGGAGCGGCCCAAGCGCGTGCGGCGCTTGCTCGCCCACTTTGGCTCGGCGCAAGAAGCCCTTGCCGCCGCAAATTGGACTGCGGTCGTGGGGGCCAACGCGCCCGAACAACGTCCGACACGGGCCGATTTCGCTTGGGCCGCCGAGCAGTGGCAACGGCTCTGCTCGGCGGGCGGGCGTTGTCTAGCCCCAGCAGATGTGGACTATCCACCACTACTGGGCCAAATCGCCGCGCCACCTCCCGTGCTGTTTGCGCTGGGGCCGGACGACTTGGTCCCGCCCACCATAGCCATCGTCGGCTCGCGCAAGGCATCCGACAGCGGCAAGCTGATCGCCGCCGAACTAGCCCGCGGGCTAGTGGCCCAAGGCATCTGCATCGTCAGCGGCATGGCTTTCGGCATTGACGCGGCTGCCCATCAAGCCGCGCTCGCAGCCGGCGGGCGCACCATCGCTGTGTTGGGCTGCGGGGCCGACGTGCCCTATCCCCGCGCCCACACCCCACTCTACCGCCAAATCCGTGAGCGAGGAGCTATCGTCTCCGAGTTTGCCTGGGGGGCGGAGCCAGAGCGAGGGGCCTTCCCACGCCGCAACCGCATCATCAGTGGGCTGAGCTTGGGGGTGGTCATCGTCGAGGCCCCGCAAAAGAGCGGCGCACTGATTACGGTCCAACACGCACAGGAGCAAAACCGCGAGGTATTTGCCGTACCCGGAGATGTGCGCTCGGGCCGCAACGCGGGCTGCCACCAGCTCATCAAAGACGGAGCCAAGCTGGTCGAGAACGTGGAGGACGTGCTAGAAGAATTGACCATGTGGGCGGTACCGCGCCCGCAAAGCGCACCCGTACCCACGCCCGTTCTTCCCCCAGAGGACGAGAGCGTCTATGCCCTACTCTCGCGCCAACCCCGGCACATTGACGAACTCGCCCAACACAGCGCCCTGCCACCTGCGACCCTGCTCGACGTACTGCTGAGGTTGGAACTCGACGGGTTAGTAGATCAGCTCGCAGGCAAGCGATTTTTGCGTCGCGCGGGGTAATCCTACGCAGTCGCAACGCGCAGATCACCGCGGCTAGTCGTCCGAGTCCCCGATCTGCAAGGGTTCATCGCGGCGGGATTTGTCGCGGAAGAAAGGCCGCGCCAAACGCCACAGCACGTACGCTGCGGCGAGCGCGGCAATGGCGACGGCCACTGGCGTTTGCCAGTCCACGTCAAAAGCCCAAGGCCGTGCCGACTTGGTAGGTCGCCAAGGCTCCGAGATAGGCGAGGGCCGTCATATAGCCAAAGCTGAATAGGGACCAGCCATAGGAGCCGGTTTCTTTTTTGATGACGACCAAGGTCGATAGACACTGGGCGCAGAGAGCGAAGAAAACCATAATCGACAGCGCCACTGCCAAGGTGTAAATCGGGCGGCCATCCGGCCACGTAGCAGCGGCCAAGGTCGTGCGCAGCGTCTCGGAGCCTTCGTCTTCGCCCGCGCCGAGGCTGTAGATGGTGCCCAAGGCTGAGATGATGACTTCGCGGGCCGGGAAAGAGGCGATGACCGCCATGCCAATGCGCCAGTCCCATCCCAAAGGACGCACAGCCGGCGCGACCCAGTGCCCAGCCTGACCGAGGTAGCTGTTTTCTACCAATTCAGCCGCCTGGCGCTTTTCCAAGGCGTCGAGGGCTGCGGGCGCAACCGCTTGGCGCTCGATTTGGTGGCGCTCGACCACGGCTTCCGAGCGCGGGAAATACGCCAGCGCCCACATCGCAATCGTCGTCGCCAAGATGAGACTGCCAGCGCGGACGACAAAGGCCCGGCTGCTGTGGTACACGCGCAGCAGCACCGTGTGCAGGTCGGGCGTCTTGTACGAAGGCAACTCCAGCAAAAAGGGCGGGGGATCGCCACGGAGCAAGGTCCGCTTGAGCAACCAAGCCACTGGGATGGCGACGAGCGCGCCGAGGCAATAGAAGGCGAGCAGAGTCAGCGCCTGCAAGCCGAAGACCCCACCCAACAGCGAGCGGTCCGGGACAAAGGCTCCGATGAAGAGCACGTACACTGGCAGACGCGCCGAACAACTCATCAGCGGCGCGACCAAGATGGTGGCAAAGCGGTCGCGCCGGTCTTCAATAGTGCGGGTGGCCATAATGCCCGGGACAGCGCAGGCAAAGCTGGACAGTAGGGGCATGAAGGCCGTGCCAGACAGCCCCACGCGGGTGAGTAGCCGATCCATCAACAGCGCGGCTCGCGCCATGTAGCCACTGTCTTCGAGCAGGGCGATAAAAAAGAACAAGATGGCAATCTGCGGCAGGAAGATGAGCACGCCGCCGACGCCAGCGATGAGGCCATCGACGACGAGGCTTTGCAGAGCACCGGGAGGAATGAGCGCCGCGGCGCGGTCGCCGCAGGCGGCAAAGAGCGCGTCAATGCCATCCATCAGCGGCCCCGACCAAGTGTAAATGGCCTCGAACACCAACACGTTGACCAGCACAAAAATTGCCACTCCGAAGAAGCGGTGGGCGAGAATGCGGTCGGCCCGATCGGAGCGGCGGCCCTCTAGGCGACTGGGCTGGGCAATCGCCTGTGTGAGCAGGCCGTCGATCCAAGCATAGCGGGCGTTGCTTTCTAGCTCGGACAGAGAATCCACGCCAGCCGTGCGCAGGCCGTGCAAGCGGTCCGCAGCCCCATCACCAGCGGACGCCAACAAGCGGCGCTCGGCATACCCCTCTTCATCGACTAGGGCGCGCAGGGCCTCTACCGGAGAGAGCGGCCCGGGGACTGCGGCTTGCAATTCGGCAGTGGCGCGCTGGAGTTGGTCGGGCAAGGCCATCCGCTGCGGCCGCACGGGTGCTGGATCCGCGCTCGAGGCCGCCAACGTGCGTCGCAACTCGTCCAATCCCTGCCGCCGGTGGGCGCAGATGGGCACCACTGGCGCGCCGAGTGACTCAGACAAAGCACGAGCATCGATGCGAATGCCCCGCCGGATGGCTATGTCCCCCATGTTGAGGGCCACGACCA
>VXZF01000556.1 GCA_009845645.1 Gemmatimonadota bacterium
AGGAAAAGCTCGGCTCCTTCTTCTACGTTATCGGTCTTGATGGCATAGACTTGGTCGCGGCCTTCGGGGAAATGCGAGGTGCCGTACAGCGAGCGCTCTCGCACGAGGAGAGGCGGCACGAACATCTCGTACCCACGCGCCAAAAGCTCGTCGATGAGCAGTTGGCTCAGGGCGTATTGCATCCGCGCGACATCACCGCGCAAATAGGCAAAACGCGAGCCGGAAACTTGGCCACCTTGCAAGGTGTTGATGCCGCCTAATTTGACGCCAAGGTCTGCGTGGTGCAGCGGCTCAAAGGCGTCGTCTTGGGCGTGGAGAGGTCGCTTGGGCATGTACTCGGCGCTAGTGTTCCCACGGCCCAGCTTACCCGCCGCTAGGTAGCCCTGCCCCGGAATCCAAGCATTCTCCTCGACGTTGTCTTCCTCGCCAGCACCGGCGGGCATGTCGGGATGTGGCCAGTTAGGAAACCAATCCATGATTCCCTGCCACTCGGCGACGACGGTCCCCAACTCGTGCTCCAGCACCCGCCCGCGCTCGCGCAACTCCCGCCCCTTTTCCCGCGCTGCATCCGGGTCGTTGCGACCGAGCTGCGCTAGTTGTTTTTTCTCGCTGTTGAGCGCGTCGATATTCCGTTGCAGCTTTTGCCGCGCCGCGTCGAGGGCCAACCAGCGATCCACATTGGCTTTGGCCGGGTCAACCTTCCGCACTCGTATCGCCTCGCGCATGGCGTCGGGATCAGTGCGCACGGCCTTTGGGTCAATCATAATGCTCGCTCTCAGTTTTGGGTCAAAAATGGATTAAAAATAAGAACGCCGCTGGCGCGAATCGTGGCAATATCGCGGGGGACCTTAGCTTTTCAGAGCGATCTTTTGCAGCCACTCGTCTCGCCCACCGTAGGCGGCAAACACGGCTTTGAGCAGGAGCCGCACGGCTTGGCCAAAGTAGCGGCCTCGCCGCCAGGCCACGCCGATTTCGCGCTCAAAGGCCACGCCGCGCACTTCTACTGTTTTGAGCGCGCCGCTCGCCAGCGACTCGCGGATGGTCAGTCGCGGCAAAAACGAGATGCCCACTCCGGCCTCTACTAACTTGCGCATGGCCTCTGGGCTGCGCAGTTCCATCACCGCGCCTGGCGCTAGGCCGGCTTCTGCGAACTTTTCGTCCACCACCTTGCGCGAGACCGAGTCGGCGTGAAAGAGGATTAAGGGTTCTTCTACCACTTCGGCGAGGGCAACGGACTCGCACCGGGCGAAGCGATGCGCTGGCCCGACGACCAAGGGCATGTCGTCGCGGTAAATCGGCACGGCGTCGATTTTGGGATGGGTATAGGGCAGGTGAACCAGCGCGAATTCAGAGCGCTGCATCAGCAGATCGTCAATGAGGTAACGCGAGGGCGCGACTTGGGTCTTGAGCGCGACGCCTGGATAGCGGCGCATGTACTCTTTGAGAATTTCCGGCAGGAGATAGATGACGGCCGCGTCCACCGCCCCGAACTGAAAGCCGCCCCCCGGCTCTAGATCGCTCCGCTGAAGCCGCTCGCTCGCCTCCTCCAGCAAGTCCTCGATTTGGACGGCATAACTCAGCAACAGACGGCCCTCGGTCGTCAGAGCCACGTGCCGATTGTCGCGGTTGAAGAGCTGGACTCCCATGCTCTTCTCCAACTCCAGAACCGCGCTTGAAACCGTCGGCTGGGTTACGTTCATCTGGCGCGCCGCTTGGGTAAAGCCGCCTGTGCGCGCCACGGCGAGGAAGTAGCGCAGGTGTTGCAGGTTCATGGGCGCAGTGCGCCATGCGCCGTGTTAGGTGGGCTGCGCAGCTTTTACCGATCCGAAAGTCGAGTGGCGCAATACGGTTTGAGTAGCGTAGATGGAGCCGCCGACCTTGGCCCCGGGCATCGGCATGCTCACGGGCACGTCGGCGACGCGGATGTGCCGGCTTGGCTCGCCGCGCACGAAGGTCCGGCAATAGCCCTCCCAATCAGGCGCTGGCACCAAGGGCCAGGAGTCGCCGGCGCAATACTGCAAGAGCAGGAGCCGACGCGGATAGGGCGAGGTGTTGGGCAGGGAGCCGTGCAGGGCGCGGACGTGGTGGAGGGAGATGCCGCCGGCTGTTAGCTCGATCTTTTCGGCTGCGGAGTCGTCAAAATCCGCTGTGGTCACCGCGCCGGCGAAATGGCCGTCGAGGTGGTGGCTGTAGATCGGTCCCTTGTGCGACCCAGGGATGACGAGCAAGCAGCCGTTGGTCTCGTTCATATCGTCGATGCACACGCCCACGGCGAGCAGGTCGTCGTTGGTGTGGGGATAAAAAGCCCAGTCCTGATGCCACTCTACCGGGCTGCCGAACTCGCCGGATTTCATGTTGAGCTTGTCGCCGTTGGTGCGGATGCGCTGGCCGATTAACTGGCCGACGATGTCCAGAATCCGCTCGTGGTGCAGCGTGCTGCGGTAGATTTCGTGCTGGGCGACCGGGCTTTTGAGCCGCCGCAGTTTGGGGTTGTCGGGCGCGTGCCCCGGCTCCAAGTCGAATACGGTATCGCTTTCGGTCGCGGCACGCGACTGCTCGACGAACTCGTCGGTGGTCTGCCGCAGCGCCTCGACCTCTCCGGCGTCTAGTACTCCCTCGACGCCGAGGTAGCCTTTTTCGTGGTAGCTGGCGACTTGTTCTTGAGTCAACATGGACATTTCTCCGTTATTTTAGCCTGAGTATTTCGCGCTGTTGCTCGGGCAAGGCCTCGTAGATTTCGTTGCTGAAGCGCAGGTGCTGTCCACCCCAGTCGGGCATGTATCCTGTGCTGTAGCAATAATATAGGGTCCGGCGAGGGCGACCGGAAGTATTGACCAGCGAGCCGTGGGTCAACGCCTCGGTAAAGATGATGGCGTCCCCGGCGGCGGCTGGCACTGCTTGTAGCGCCGGATTTTCATCTGGGTGGGGACCCCAAGGTCTAGGGAAGTTGCTTTTGTGAGCGCCGGGGATCACTGCGAAACAGCCGTCTTCCTCGGCGCAGTCGAGCAGGGGAAAGACCGCCTTGGTCAGGGTCGAGACCATCTGCCCGTTGCGGCAGTGATACTGACACTTGGGAATGATGGGCGTGCCGTGCATGTGCAGGCCAGTGTAGCCGCCGCCCCAGCGATAGATGGTATAGGTGTGGTTGAGTCGGTACGGCCCCCCGGTGACTGTGGCGACGACGTCTAGGACCGCGGGAATATCGATCAATGAGCGGAAGACTTCGTCTCCTTCGAGAATGTTTGAAATATAGAGGTTCTGTTGCGTGCGTTGGTCGCCCAAACACAGCGGCGGTGGGTAATCGGCCTCGTCCATGGTCTCGAAGCGGTCCAGAACTTGGTTGCAGGCGGCGACCACTGCTGGGGGCACGACGCCCTTGAGTACGATGTAGCCCTGCAAGTCGAAGAGGTACTGCTGTTGAGCGTCCATTATATGTTTCCTTTGCTGGTATTACTGCCTATCATCCCTTTATTTGAATGTGCGCTGGCGATTGGTACGCAAAGCAAGAAATTGCTCCTTGCCGGACGATGGGGCAAGCAGCCGACCGGGCCGCACCCAAATGGAAGATATATACTTGTGACTGACGCGAATTACGACAATTCTTGGTGGCTGCTGGTCGCCGCCAAAGCAGTTTGCATCCAAACCTACAAATGCAGAAATTATGTCCGCTCATTACAAGGAGAATTGAGGCTTACTTTGCCAAACTCGCCACGCAGAACGCTTAGTCTTTTCATCCTGTTGTTTTTGAGCTGGCTACTTTTGTCGGGCATTTACACGGGTCTGCTCTTGGGCTTAGGTGTGCTGTCTTGCCTTGTGGTCGTCGCCGTCTGCCGCCGCATGAAGATCGTCGATCCCGAGGGGCATCCCATCCATCTGGCTCTCGGCATGATGCGCTATATGCCCTGGTTCCTCTGGGCGGTAATCAAAGCCAATATCGATGTCGTGCGGCGGATCTTGCATCCTCGGCTGCCGATGGCACCCCGCGTAATCCGAGTCGAGGCAAGCCAAAAGACCCACTTGGGGCAAGTCATTTACGCCAACTCCATCACCCTGACGCCGGGCACGGTCGCCGTTGAGACCGACGAGGGCACCATCGATGTCCACGCCTTGACCCGCGAATCCGCCGAGGAGGTGCGCTCTGGGGACATGGACCGCCGCGTAACCGACATGGAGGGGGAGCGCTAGTGTTCGCCGCTGCAATGGTAGGGGTGTTAGCCACTATGTTGTTGGCCTTAGTGCGCGCTCTGAAAGGCCCTACTGTGTACGATCGCGTGCTCGCCGTCAATATGTTCGGGACCAAGACGGTACTGCTGTTGTCGGTCATCGGCTTTTTGACTGGCCGACCCGATTTTCTCGACTTGGGGCTGGTCTATGCGCTAATCAACTTCATCGGCACCATCGCCATCCTCAAATACGTCTCGACCGCTGGCGAGGAGGAGGCTCAAGCCTGATGGAAGCACTGCTCTATTACGCTAGCTGGGCCTGTCTGCTGTTGGGGGCTGGCTTTTGCTTCGTCGGCGGTTTGGGTCTCCTGCGGTTGCCCGACTTCTACAGCCGCATGCACGGCGGTGGCGTCACCGATACGCTGGGCGCGGGTTTGATCCTGTTGGGGCTTATGTTCCAGAGCGGTCTGTCGCTGGCGACCATCAAGCTGGTGATGATCGGGCTGTTCTTGCTGCTGGCCAGCCCGGTCGCCACCCACGCCATTGCCCGCGCGGCGCGGCACAGTGGGTTTGCGCCCCAAGGCACTGGGGAGGAATAGTGACTATCGCGCTAGTTGACATCGCCCTGATGACGTTCCTCGCCATCATCGCCGTGGCCATTACCCAGGTGCGGGATCTTTTTGCCGCGGTAGTGCTCACCGGCATCTTCAGCCTCCTTTCGGCCTGTATCTTTACCTCGCTCGACGCGGTCGATGTGGCTTTCACCGAAGCGGCGGTGGGTGCTGGCTTGGCGACGGTTCTCTTCTTGGCCGCGCTCTCCTTGACCGGGCCTAGAGAAAAAACCCAACCCCATCACTCTTGGAGCGGCCTCTGCGTCTGCCTCCTGACCGGCGGTGCGCTCATCTATGGTACGCTGGATATGCCGCACTTGGGCGATCCCAACGCTCCGGTCCACCAGCACGTGGCCCCCCGCTACATTGCCGAGTCTCCCGAAGAAATTGGCATACCCAACATGGTCACCTCCGTGTTGGCCAGCTACCGGGGCTACGACACCTTGGGCGAGGTGACGGTGATCTTCACCGCTGGACTAGCAGTGTTGTTGCTGTTGCGCGGCAGCGGCACTAGGCTGGATGCGGTCGCCGACCAAGCGATGCGACACGCGATGATCCTCCGCGTCGTCTCCAAGCTCTTCATCCCGCTGATTCTGCTCTTTGCCCTGTACGTGCAGTTCCACGGAGACTTCGGTCCGGGTGGCGGGTTCCAAGCGGGCGTGATCTTTGCCGCGGCCTTTATTCTGTACGCCTTGATCTACGGGGTCGAGGAGGCGCGCCGGGTGGCCCCTGCTGGCCGCGTCCAAGTCTTTTTTGCTTTGGGGCTCCTGCTCTACATCGGCACTGGCTTGGCCTGCCTGTTGGCCGGGGGCAATTTCCTCGAATACAAGGTGCTGGCCAGCGATCCCACCTACGGCGAGCACTATGGCATTTTGCTGATTGAGCTAGGGGTTGGCATTACCGTGGCCGCGGTCGTAATCAGCATCTTCTGCCACTTCGCCAGCCGGGAGCGGCCATGAGTTCGTTCCTCGGTCTGTACAACTACTGGATCGTCATTTTCCTGATGATGGCTGGTTTCTACAACGTTATTGCCCGCGGCAATCTGATCCGGAAGCTGGTCGGCCTCAATATCTTCCAGACCTCGGTTTTTTTGCTCTACATTAGCATGGGCAAAGTCGAGGGGGGAACCGCGCCCATCCTCGCCGAAGGCGTGACCACGTACTCCAACCCACTGCCCCACGTCCTCATTCTCACCGCCATTGTCGTGGGTATCGCCACTACCGCTGTAGGATTGGCGCTGGTAGTGCGCATCCGCGCGGCCTACGGGACTATCGAAGAAGACGAGATCCAACGCCGGGAAGAGGGGCCGTGATCGCCGCCCATCTACCCGCCCTGCAGATCGTCTTGCCGCTGGTCGCTGCACCGCTCTGCCTATTGCTGCGTCCGCGATACTTGCTATGGCCGTTCGTCGTGGCCGTTGGCTGGGGCACGCTGGCGCTGGCCGCGCTGCTGTTGCAGCATATCCTCTCCGACGGCCCCATCTCATACGCCTTGGGCGGCTGGAGTCCACCTTGGGGCATCGAGTTCCGGGTAGATGTCCTCAATGCGTATTTGATTCTACTGGTGGCACTGATCGGTGCCGTGGTGCTAACCTACGCACCGACGAGTGCGGCGCGCGAAATCGAGGCAGAGCGCCGCCCGTATTTCTGCGCGATCTTTTTGCTTTGTCTAGCTGGCTTGCTGGGCATTGCCATTACCGGCGATGCCTTTAACGTCTTCGTGTTTATGGAAATCTCGTCGCTTTCGGCGTATGGGTTGATTAGTCTTGGCCGGGATCGCCGCGCCCTTATGGCGACGTATAACTACCTGATCTTGGGCACGATTGGCGCGACCTTTATCCTAATCGGCATCGGCCTGATGTACGCCATGACCGGCACTCTCAACATGGCCGATCTAGCCATCCGCATCAAATCCGTCGCCGACACCCGCACTATCCACGTGGCCTTTGCCTTTATAAGCGTTGGCTTCACCCTCAAGATGGCGCTTTTCCCGCTGCATATCTGGTTGCCCAACGCCTACACCTATGCACCTTCGGCCGTTACTGCCTTTATCGCGGCGACTGCGACCAAGATCGCAGCGTACGCCTTCCTGCGCTTTGTCTTCACGATTTTTGGCGCGGACTTTGCCTTTGGCACCATGCACCTCGATGTCCTGCTTTTGCCGCTGGTGCTGCTGGGCATTTTCATCGCCTCGGCCGTGGCTATCTACCAGAC
>VXZF01000582.1 GCA_009845645.1 Gemmatimonadota bacterium
AAAGCTGATCAAGCGCCGCATCTTATAGCTTGAATGCATCAGGGAAAATCCAATACCCAACAGCGCGAGCAACCCAGCCCCGGCCAAGTGGTACAAGCGCATTCCGCCGACCCACAGCATGATCAAGGCAATCAGCCCCAGCGCAATAGCCGTCCCCAAGTCGGGCTGCAATACGATGAGCACAAGGGCAAAGCCGACGACCAATAAACGGGGCACAAACCCGCGACTAAAGTCGTGTAGCTCGTCGCGCTTGCGCACTAAGACATCCGCCAAGTAGAGCACCAGCGCCAGCTTGGCAAACTCGGCCGGCTGAAAAGCCAAGGCCCCGCCCCAAGCCGGAATGCTCAACCAGCGCTGAGCTGCGCCGTGGCCCCACGCCAAGACCAGCAAGAGCGACAAGAGAGCCAACAGCACGATCGGCCGCGAAAGCCGCGCCCACCAATGCAAAGGCATCCGCGAGAACGCGAGCATGAGCACCAAGCCGATGAAGACGCGGATGGATTGCCTTTTGAGGAAGAAACCCGAGTCGCCAAAGCGCACGTTGGCCAAAACAGAGCTAGAGCTATAGATCATGACCAGCCCCAAGCCTACCAGCGTCAGGCAAATCAGCAACACCAACATGCTGTCGCGCTGCACAGCTATCATCAGTGATGGAACTATAGGTTGCTAGGGGTGCTCGGTGGGAGCGAGCTAGCTCAACTACTGCAGAATGCGCTCGACGACTTGGTCAAAGGCCATGGCCCGAGAGGCCTTGACTAAGACTACATCGCCGTGGCGCAATTGCGTCGCCGCGAATTCGCCGAGTTGCTCGGGCTGCTCGAAGTGGCGAGCCGCGTCTTGGGCCATACCAGCCGCACGGGCTGCGGCCACTAAGTGCACACTTTCGCGGCCAGCAGCCAAGACGACATCGGCGCACTCGGCGGCCTTCTCGCCGACAATCGCGTGCAACCGGCCGCTCTCCACACCGAGTTCTAGCATGTCGCCGAGCACGGCGATTTTTCGCGCACCGGGCACATCGACGAGGAGGTCGAGCGCGGCCGACACCGAGCCGGGACTGGCGTTGTAGCAATCGTCGATTACTGCGATCCCATTTTTGCGCACGATCTCGCCGCGCTGACTCACCGCCTGAAACTCGGCGAGGGCACGCTGGATCCCTTCCCAAGGCACGCCGAGGATTCGACCGACAGCGGCCGCCGCCAAGGCGTTGTACGCGTTGTGCCTCCCTGGAATATTGAGATCAATGGGAACATGGTGTAGAAGGAAGTGGCCGCAGCCCTTCTGGTCGAGTACGAGCCTCTCCCCACGAAACTCGCTCTCACGCACAAAACCGAAGGTCAGGAGTCTCCCCTTTGTCCTCTTTACCTCCTGAGCCACGACACGGTCATCGGCGTTGACGAGAGCCGTTAAAGACTCGTCCATATAATCCAGAAGCTCCCCTTTGGCCTTGGCCACTCCTTCTACAGACCCGAAAAATTCTATGTGTGCAGTCCCGATATTGAGCAAAACTCCAATGGTAGGTTCGGCAACCGAACACAGGTAGCGAATGTCCCCTATCCGCCGCGCTGCCAGTTCCAACACCACGGCCTCGTGGCTCGGCGACAGTTGCAGCAAAGTGCGGGGCACCCCTATCTCGTTGTTCTCGCTGCCAATGGTTTTTAAAACGCGGTACCGCTGCCCCAAGACAGCGGCGATCATTTCCTTGGTCGTCGTCTTGCCCGCGCTGCCTACGACGGCCACCACCGGCACCTCCCAGCGCCGCCGATACGCCCGTGCCATGTCGCCCAGCGCTTGTAGCGTCGAGTCAACGGCCAACAGCGGCCCAGGGGCCGTCCGTTCTAACCCAGGCCAGCGGCGTTCCACTAAGGCTGCGCACGCGCCGCGGGCAAAGGCGGCCTCGACGAAATCGTGCCCGTCAAAGCGCTCACCACGCAACGCGACGAACAACTCGCCCTTGTCGATAGACCGGCTGTCGGTCGCCACTGCTTGCAGGGCGCAATCCGGCTGGAGGTTGCCGACCGGGTCGGCAGCCGTCCACTGCACCATCTCGCTCAGAGTCACGGCGCGCATCGCGGCTGTCCTTCCCCAGCGCGCAAGTTGCGCAACACGCGCCGGGCAACTTCGCGGTCGTCAAAAGCCACGATGCGGTCGGCGAGTTCCTGCTCCTGTTCGTGCCCTTTGCCGGCAATGACTACGACATCCCCGCTGTGCGCAGCGGCCAGAGCCGTAGCAATCGCTTGTGCGCGGTCAACTTCGCTGTGAATCGCGCTGCTGTCGGGCACGCCAGCGGCCATATCGTCGATGATGCGCTGCGGCTCCTCGCTGCGCGGGTTGTCCGAAGTCAAGACCGTCCAATCGGCCAACTCGCCAGCAACGCGGCCCATCAGGGGTCGCTTGCCGCGGTCTCGATCTCCGCCACAGCCACAGACGCAGATCAAACGGCCCCTACCCAAATCGCGGGCGGCCTGCAAAACTCTTTCTAGCGCATCCGGGGTATGGGCGTAATCCACGATGACCGCGAAATCCTGCCCTTCGGCGATCTGCTCACAGCGGCCCGGGACGCCGGCTAGGGCGGCCAAACCGCGACATAAAGCAGCGGAATCCAAATCCAAGGCCAACCCGGTGGCCACGACAGCCATAGCGTTGTAGTAGTTGAAATGACCGATCAAATGCGTCTGCACCTCAATGGAGCCGACTGGAGTGTCCAAACACAGGTGCGCTCCCTGCGGACTAACGTCGGCGCGTTGCAATCGCACTTCGGCCTCCAGGCCACAGCCATACGTCACGACGCGCACCTGGGTTCTGCGAGCTAATTCGTCGGCGTGGGCGTCGTCGGTGTTAATCACCGCAATCGCGCCTTCTTGCAGGCTTTCAAAAAGCTGGGCTTTGGCCGCAAAGTACGCCTCCCAAGTCCCGTGAAAATCCAAGTGATCGCGCGTCAGATTCGTAAAGACCGCCGCCCGGAAGGGAATGCCCTCCACCCTCTTTAATGCCAGCCCATGAGAAGACACTTCTAGCACGGCCGCTTGCTTGCCGGCATCGACGAGCCGACGCAGTAAGCCGTGTAGCTGGACGGCCTCGGGCGTAGTATTGTCCATCTTCTCCAATTCACCATTGCACCAAAATCCCAAGGTTCCCAAGTACCCGCACGGCAGGCCAGCGGCTTCGAGGGCACTCCTGAGCAGGAAGGCAGTGGTGGTCTTGCCATTGGTGCCGGTGACGCCGACGTTCAGCAGCGCTTGTCCGGGAAAAGCGTAAAAGCGCGCCGCCATTCGAGCCAGTGCGGCTCGGCAGTCTGCCACCTGCACCCGCGTCGCACCAGCACAATTGATCTGCTCTTCCACCATCACGGCACGGGCACCGCGGGCGATGGCATGATCGACAAAGCGGTGTCGGTCCTGTTCCTGTCCCCCGCGTATAGCCACGAAAAAGTCGCCTTCTTCCACGCAACGCGAATCGCAGCGGATTTGCCCTAATTCAATATTTGGGTCGCCCTCCACGTAGGCGTCGGGCAGCTCTTCGAGTAGGTATTTTAGTTCCATATTAAATACCTCTCGAATCTTGGGCTAGCATGTTTCCAACGAGGCGGGCCTGCTGCATTTTCCACGGGCTGCGGGCGGCTTCTGCTCCCAGCGTGCAGTTGATCTGCTCTACGCGTCCGGCCCGACCCGGCAAGGGCGATTGATTGACAACCACGGTACCTACGCCAGAAAAGACCACCGGCAACCCCCGCATCTGCGCTTGGAAGCGGGCCATGTTTGGGGTCATACCGCGCAGATCGGGCACGGCCGGACCCTCCTTCTGCGGACGCTTGGCTGCTGGCTCGACCAACAGGCCGCCAGGCAGGCTGATGATCCGCTTCATCGTCCGGCGGAAGGTCGGGGCTGCCACAGATCCTCCCCACCCATTCACGCTGGGGTTTTCGACCATAATCACGCACGCGTATTGGGGATTATTGGCTGGCAGAAAGCCAACGAATGAGGCTATGCTGGCGTTGGGATCGTAGCCACTGCCATCGGCTAAGGCGCGCTGAGCTGTGCCCGTTTTTCCGGCTACAGCCACGCCCTCGATGCGGGCCTTTTGCCCGGTGCCCCTTTCCACTACTCCAGTCAGCACCTCGCTTAGCGTCGCCGCCGTCTTCCGGCTCACGACCCGGCGGATCGGCTGGGGACTGCCGCGATCATCGAGCCGACCGTCCGGGTCAATCGTTCCGGCGACGATCCGCGGTGCCATCAACACGCCACCGTTGGCAATGGCTCCGTACGCCATGGCGAGTTGCAGGGCCGTCACGCCGATTTCCTGCCCAATGGCAATAGTCGCCCGCGACCGCCTAGACCACTGATCGACCTCCTGCAATAAACCAGGCGTTTCCGCTGGCAAGTCAATGCCCGTGCGAATCGCGAAGCCAAAGTTGCGGATGTGTTCGTAAAAGCGATGCCGCGCCAGCCGCTGCGCTAGCTTGATCGTGCCGATGTTGCTCGATTTTTCCAAGACCTGAGCAAAAAGCAAATCGCCGTGGGGCTGGATATCGCGGATCGTGTCGCCATTGGCCAACCTGAACGTCCCGCGCCCGCAAAAGATGCGATCGTGCAGGCTGGCCAGCCCATCTTCAAGGACGGCGGCAGCCGCGATGACTTTGAAGGTCGAACCAGGTTCGTACACGTCGGTTATCGCGCGATTGCGCCTGAGTTCCGGCGAGGAGCGAGACGCCTTATTGGGATCGAAAAGCGGCAGGTTGGCCATGGCCAGTACCTCACCACTGCGCGGGGCGATAATGACGCCCAACGCACCTTGGGCCTTTGAACCGTCGATGGCCCGTTGCAGCTCTTCCTCTAGAATGCTCTGATAGACTCCATCAATGGTCAGCATCAGGTCTCGACCGTGCTCCGGCTCTTCACGCTGCTGCTGACGCCCGGGTATTTGCTTGCCGCGCGCATCGACGAATCCCACTATCGAGCCGTCCTTTTCGCGCAATATATCGTCAAAGGCTCGCTCAATCCCCTCGCGGCCGCTGTTGTCGATGTTAGTATGCCCGATGAGTTGGCCAGCCAGCGGCCCCAAGGGATACTGGCGACGAGTCTCTGGATGTTGGAACACGCCAGCGAACGCGACCGCTCCCACATCCGCGTCAACCACCTGACGCGCCAGATAGATAAATTGCTTGCCCTCGCGCAATTGGCGCTCAATGAACTCGGTCCGTTTATCGTTCAGGGACGCGAAGTGGGCGGCTACGCGCTTGGGATCTTCAACCTGATCGGGATAGGCATAAAACGACGTGGCTTGGACATCTACGGCCAAACTGTTGCCGCGCCGATCGACGACCCGACCTCGGCTCGCTTTCAGCGTGCGGCGCTCAAGGTACTGCGCATGGGCTTCGGCGCTGTACGCCTCATGCCTGAAGATCTGGATTTGGATGAGGCGTGCGGATAGCCCTAACCACGCCACCGCACCCAAAATCACGATCCAGCGCAGCCGACTAATGCCCGTATGTTGCACCCGTGGCCCCATCAATCTCCTTCCCAATGAGCCAATGCACCATTATTCATACCATTTATAGTCTGCGAGGGATAGACCATGCCGAGCTGGCCGAAGGCCACTTTCTCGACAAAGCCGGAGTTTTTCCGCACTACAATAGCCGCCAATAGCTGAGCGCGCGCACTGTCGAGCTCGGCTATTTGCGTCTCAGTCGTGTTTATGCCGCCGACCACCCGGGCCATTTCGACCTTTTGCCAGACGTGGAAGAGAGCCGCCCCAGCCAGCATCCCTATGAGGAGCACGTACTTCACACAGGAAATTCCGCCTTTGCTCATATTAGCCTGCCTCGATTTTTTCGTAGATTCTCAAAATGGCGCTGCGCGCTCGAGTATTTTGTTTGACCTCGGACTCGCTCGCCCTCTGAAATTTGTAACCTACTCGCTTGAACGACGATTTCCTCCCGCAAGTGCAAATGGGTACGCGCGGCGGACAAATGCAGCCGCGCACTAGCGCCGCAAAATGCTGCTTGACCAACCGATCCTCCAAGGAGTGATAGGCCAAGATGACCAGTCGGCCACCGGGTTTCAGCCCGACCTCTGCAGCCGTCAACCCCGCCTGCAACTGCCCCAACTCGTCGTTGACGGCAATGCGCAGCGCTTGGAATACGCGCGCCAGCGTCTTGTTGAGCATCTGGGGCCGCGTGGCCGCTACGGCCTGCCGCAAAGCCTGCGTAGTAATCAAGGGTTCGAGCCGTTGTTGTCGATAGATCGAGCGCGCGACCCGCCGCGCTGCGCGCTCTTCCCCGTAGCGCGCAATTAACTCGGCCAGTTTGCTCTCGCTGCACGCCGCGATCAATTCGGCGGCCGTTGGGCCAACTTCCGCATCCATTCGCATGTCGAGAGGCCCGTCGGCCCGATAGCTGAATCCCCGAGCCGGTGCGTCGATCTGATGCGAGGAAACTCCTAAGTCGAACAGGACGCCGCTCAACGGCCCGATCCCCTCCTGCGCCAGCAACTCGCTCAATTCGGCAAAGCGACCTTGCCGCACGACGGCTCGCGTATCGGCTGCCAACCTCGCTTGCGCTACCGCTACGGCCTCCCGATCCCGATCCACTGCCAGCAGCCGCCCCTTGGGGCCGAGGGCCTGAAGCAATGCCCAACTGTGGCCGCCACCGCCGGCTGTCGCATCCACGTACGCTCCATCCGGATCGGCGACCAGCCCCGCGACCACTTCCTCGACCATGACCGGAACGTGGTACACCATGTTGTTCCCAACTCAGCATTGTTTGATTCTTTGATTATAGGCTTATATCGAAGTTATCCGCCACTTCTTCCATGGGCGGGAACTCCTCGCAGTCGTCTGGGTTCCAGAGTTCCAACTTGTTTAAAACGCCGATGATTACCATTTGGCCGTCGATATTGGCGAGCTTCAAGAGATCCCGCCGAATACCGATGCGCCCCTGTCGGTCCATTTTGACTTCAGTTGCACGCGAGA
>VXZF01000477.1:0-1277 GCA_009845645.1 Gemmatimonadota bacterium
GATTTCTCCCGAATGTACCGGCACCTGATGGAGAAGATATGGACGCCTATATCCTCGGCGTTTTCAAACCGCTGGAGATGTTCACAGGCAGGTGTATCGCCGTCATTCAACGATCTGACGACGATGATGACAAGCTCATTGTTGCACCTGACGGCAAAGATTACTCCGACGAGCAGATTCTTGCCCTGACGGAATTCCAAGAGCGATTTTTTGAATCGTCCGTAACACGTGAAGTGATTTAGGAAAGAGACCCATGCCATTCAAGATCGCCGACGATCCGCAGACCGATTATCGGGAACTGGTAAGAACCGCCTATAACCGATGTGCGATGAATTACGCGGGACAAAAACGCACTACGCCTGGAGCGGAGCTCAACTTAATAACTGAGCGTCTGACACCTGATTCAAATATCCTCGATGTTGGATGTGGTGCCGGTATCCCAGTCGCCCGACACCTTGCAGAGACATTTAGCCTCACCGGGATCGATATCTCCTCAAACATGATAGCTCTAGCCAAGAAAAACGTCCCCCCCGCCAAATTCATCATCACCGACGTAATGGAGATCGACTTCCCCGCAGGTAGCTTTGATGCAATTGTCAGTTTTTACGCCATCTTCCACATCCCAAGACAGGAGCATCTAAATCTCTTCCGTCGATTTGCACAGTGGCTTCGGCCCGGTGGCCTACTTCTATTTACGATTGCCAAGCAAGACGACGGTCCTGGATATACTGAAGATGACTTCTTCGGCGAGACCATGTACTGGAGCAACTTTGGTCCCTCGACCTACGAGAAGTTTCTCGCTGAGACTGGATTTCATATTGAACAGAAAGGTATCGTAGGAGGAGGATTCGGAAGTGTTGATGCACCGGAGGAGATTCACCCATTTTTCTTCGCCGTCAAAAGAGAAGGCTTGTAGATTAGCAAGCGCTGTGAATTGAACGCATTGCCACAATCGGCGCACTCATTTATCTGGAAAGGACTACCAATGCCGCTAACAGGTCGATGTCTTTGCGGGGCGGTCAGCTATACAAGCGACGCAGAGCCCCAATCTGTGATCTATTGCCACTGTGACGACTGCCGCAGGGTTACGGGCAGCGCTTTCAACGTTGGGGTTGGCGTACCAGCGTCCACATTTCAACTGAGCGGTAAAACCAAGGGATACGAATCTACGAACGACGAGGGCCGTACAAAGATTCGCGAATTCTGCCCAGAGTGTGGTTCACAATTGTTTACGCGCTACCCCAACACGATATTCATCAAGGCGGGCACCCTAGACC
>VXZF01000477.1:1287-6961 GCA_009845645.1 Gemmatimonadota bacterium
CCCTAGACCATTCCGAAGATCTGCGACCCACCCGAGAGATCTGGACCGAAATGGCAGTCCCGTGGTCCAAGATTCCCGACGGCCTAGATAAATTTCCCCGATCTTCGACGTGGGGAAGTTCGCAACCCGGCACACTTTAGGAAATTCAGATGAAAATTTCAGTCGTCAGCAGTAGTCTTGATCCCGACAGTCACAGTAGGGTGCTCGCTACCATGTGTCGGACCGCTCTAGAGGACAAGGGCATCTCTGTTGACTTCATCGATCTTCGACAACTCGATCCGCCAAATTTCGACAACGCCGAGATCTATTCATCCGAGGCGTACCAATCGTGCCACAGGATCATTGCAGCCTCTGATGCCGTCATCTTGGCGAGCCCAGTGTACAACTGGGCTTGTTGCGCTGAACTCAAGAAATTCGTCGAGTATATAGGCTCTACGCCACCAGACGGGTCGCTCAAAGGAGCTTTCTACGACAAAATAGTGATGTTCGTCAATGCGGGCGGGCTGCCACACAGCTATATGGCGTTTACGTCGCTGGCAGCATCCCTCATGCTGGATTTCAAGTGCATTATCAACCCGTATAACGTGTATGCCCACGGCGATAGTTGGGTGGAAGGCAAACTCGACGACGCAACGACGGCAAGATTAAACAGGTCTCTAGCTGTACTGACCGAACTTGCGGAGCGACTCAAGAACCGGTCCTATGGATCGGATTGGGAAATCTAATGCCAAACTGCGACTACAGCCTTACGTGGTATCACGGCTCTCAGCAAGAGCTGACGAAACTTCGGGTCGGAAGTTCGATCACACAGAACAGAAATGTGGCGAAAGCGTTCTCGCATAGACCTTCACTTGTTTCTATGTCTGACGAAGGGGAGTCTCTATCTGACAAACTCAGGATTAAGCACAACGGCGTCACGCCTGGTTATCTCTATGTCGTCTCCGATGACATCGGTCCCGACGATGTCTATCCCCATCCCCATCCGGCAAATGCCGATCGCTGGGAGTGGCTGACTAATCGGGAATTGAAGTTGGAACTCATAGAACAGACTCTCGCAACGAACGAAGAACGTCTGACGAACGAAGAAATCGCAGAGATAAAGCAAAAACAGAAGGAAAGAGGTGAGGAGTCATTCGCGGGGTGATCCTGCCAGCTTGCAAATCCCTACCCTTGTTCAGTGCTTTTCAGATGCATTATTAGCCCATATTGTGTATGCCCACGACGGGAATTGGGTTGAGGGAGGCGAACGCGACGACGCAACTACGACAAGATTGAACAGGTCACTAACAGTGCTGACTGAACTTGCGGAGTGACTCAAGAGCCGGTCATATGGATCGGGCTGGGAAATTTGAGCGGGCTGGCCGACCATTGCTTCCCGTATTGAGGGGATCTGCGATGTCATAGCCGAAGAGGTAAACGGTTACCTCGTGGAGAGCGAGGATCGGCAGGCCTTCGCCGCGGCCATCCAGCGTTACTACGGACAAGAGCGCCTCCTCGAGGACATGGCACAGCGCACGGTTCAGTACGCACAGTGCGTTAGCTGGCCGACCATCGCCCAAGCCTATGTCGATCTCTGTCAGGCTCTTTGCCTCCGCCTAGAGCAGCTATTGCATCCTTCGTATCTTTTTGAGTTTCATCATTAATGCTGAGCTAGCAGAAACCGGAAATGAAGATCGCTAAACCACGTTACCTCTATCACGGAAGTCCTGAAGAACTTGATCGTATCGAGCCTAGGCTGGCGAGAGGAGTGGGACCGGAAAAAGACCGTTTGCACGCCGTCTATGCTACCCATATTCAGAATCTCGCCATAGTATTTTCCCTGCCGTTCATCCCGAACGAAAATAATAACCTTAGCTTTCAAGTATCATTTCAAACGGACGAGCCTGAGATTCACTTAGAAGCGGGCTCTCTCGACATGTCTAGACCTGGGTTCTTGTACACCGTACCTTCGGCTTCCTTCGAGCAGCTCGACGATGAGCAGTGGATATCATATAGCCCCGTTGAACCATGCGGCAAAATTCAGATAAACCCAAAGGATTTTCTCCACTGGTTACGATCAGGGAGAAGAGAATAAAAAATGAAACGCGAACACATTTTTGCCCATTACGAACAGGACGCAACCCGGTACTGGAAACTGAGAGAAGGCGGCTATGCCACCCCGCTGAGCGTACGTCAGGGCGATGAAGTAACGTTCCACATATCGAATTCCAGATCGTACTACGATGTATTTGTGTTCCACGAAGGGGCAAAACGGCGTCTGGTAAAGGAGATAAACGACCTGCGTGGCGGGCTTCCCCCGGTCCCCGAGTTTGGCTATCGGGACGGATTCGCCTGGCCCGCGACGGTCTCGTTCCAGGTGCCTCAGGACTGGAAGAGCGGCGTTTACATCGCCAGTTTCCCCACCGCACAGGGGATCCGAGAAATCCTATTCGTCGTTCGCCCGCGCGTTCCCAGCGCGCCGATTCTCCTGACGATCGAGACCAATACCTATGCCGCCTATAACTGCGTGGGCGGCAAATGCCTCTTCCCCTACATATCTACCGACCGATCTCACAGCAACTTACTGACCTTTGAGCGACCCCTGCAGCCGGACATCATGGGCGGATTCTACGCCTGGGATCAGTTTTTCACATCATGGCTCGACGCCGAGGGGTACCAAGTAGACTACTGCATCAACACCGACCACGATCGGCAGCCGGATCTCCTAGATGACTACCCTGCACACCTCAGGATCTGTCACGGCGAGTACTCCAGCCGCGAAGAATGCGAGCAGCTTCAGCGGTTTGTAGCACGTGGCGGCAACCTAATGGTGTTCGCTGGGAACGCTTTCTCGCACTTGGTGGAGACCAGGGCCGACGGACGCCAGCTTTACTGTGCCAAGACCCGGTACAAAAAGCATCCGCTCGGCACGCCGGAGGACCCCGAAACATCCTTTCTCCGCGCAATCGACAATCTGCGTCAGCGCACCATCGGCGTTTCCTATACGGCTGCTGTCAACGCCAAGAGCAAGGTCCCCGGCGAGATTATTGCCCCGACGTCCGGGGAATACGGATTCTTCCGCGTGACCCAGCCCGACCACTGGGCGTTCGCAGGAACCGGGCTGGGAGAAGGGGACGAGTTTGGCCGGGAAGACTCAATCGTTGGGGTCGAATGCGACGGCGGTGACATCGAATTCGAGGATGGGAAACCGCGATTTACAGGCCGTGACGGAATCAGCCCGCATTATCAAATCATCGCGATCGGGGACGCGGAGGACCACGGTTTCAACGCGGACCTAGGGGTCCACCACGACCGATTCTACGCCACCGTTGCGGTCAACGAAACGGAGTTCAAGGGGACTGTCTTCACCGCGGCAACCATCGAGTGGGCGCACGGTCTTTACCGGAACGGCGGTCCGGTGGCACAGATCACGCGCAATGTCTTGGACCGTCTGGGCAGATAGTGAATGAGTCGCCGAACGACGGCATGCCTTTGACACGGTCGAGTATTCGAAGCAAGTTGAATCATTTCAAAAGCTGCGCGATTGACAAATATCTCCGCTTGAAAGGCCGCTTCAAATGCTGATAATCGACACGCACTGCCACGCCGGGAATAGCTGGTTCGAGCCTATTGAGACACTTGAATTCGAGATGGACCGCAACGGCGTTGACCAAGCCGCACTCATCCAACACGGCGGCACATACGACAACACCTATCTCCTCCAAGAAGCCGCCAAGCGACCGGGCCGGTTCAAGGTTGCAGTCCTCGTCGATCCCGATTCCCGCGATCCACTCGGCGACCTTGCGCAGCTCGCAGAGCAAGGGGCCGCTGGCGTTCGCATTGCCCCGGGTGGCCAGTTCGCCAACGCGGGGCCTTACGACATGTGGCGCAGAGCCGGCGAACTCGGCCTCGTAGTCTCCAGCATCGGCGATGCACCCCAGTTCGCGGCCGACGATTTCTCGCGCGTGCTCGATGCGTGTCCCGACACCCACGTCATCCTCGAACACCTCGCAGGAGTGGGCATTGCCGAGCCACCCTACGCCGATTACGTTGAGGCCCTGCGCCACGGCGAGCGCGACAACACCAGCATCAAAATCCCCGGCCTAGGCGAAATCTGCACCCGTCCGCCGCGCCTGCTACCCGAACTCGAATTCGACCACGTGCCACCGCTCTTCGAGATGGCCAAAGAGGCATTCGGCGTGCAACGCATGATGTGGGGCAGCGACTTCCCGCCCAGCGCTGGCAGAGAGGGCTACGCCAATACACTGCGCGGGGTCATCGAGCATCCGGCCTTTGCCGACGGCGATGATATCGAGTGGGTCATGGGAAAGACCGCGGCACGCGTGTGGGGATTCTAACGAAAAAATCTAACTTCCCGTTGGGAACTAGCAGAGCGAAATGGCCAAAGAAAAAAAGAAAACCTCGCGCCAAGCGTATGGCATCACAGTACTCAAAGCCTCTCACCCTCAAGTGCGCGCCCAAAAAAAGAAGCACGAACCCTGCATCCACGGCAACAAATTCTGGAATTCGAGTTGGTGCGTGATGGACTTCCTCTCGCACCAGGGCCTGCCGCCAAAGGCGCGGGTTTTGGACGTCGGCTGCGGTTGGGGACTCGCCGGGATATACTGCGCCAAAAACCACGGTGCCAACGTCACGGGAATGGACGCGGACGCGGCGGTCTTTCCCTACTTGCAGCTACACGCTGAGATCAACGATGTCGAGATAGAGACCTGGCGCTGCAAGTTCGAGAGCGTCAAAAAGAAACACCTGCGGCAAACCAACCTGATCATCGGGGCCGATATTTGCTTCTGGGACGAAATGGTCTCGCCGCTCTACAAGCTGATCAAAAAGGCGATCGAGGTCGATGTCGGGCAGATTATCATCGCCGATCCGGGCCGACCGCCCTTTCACTCGCTGAGCGAAAAGGTCATAGAGAAGCTCGGCGGCGAACTCAAAGAGTGGGAAATCAACGGCGAGGTCAAAGCCGACGCGTACCTGCTCATCACAGGCACGCTGCCCTAGAACCAGTTCTCCTTATCCACCACATTCATCAATTCCTCGCCGCGAGCAAAGCGCTTGCAATTTTCCACCACCAAGTCGCGCCGACGGTCTCTCAGATAAGGGCCGGCCGCGGCCACGTGCGGAGTCATCAGGAAGTTCGGGGCCGTCCACAGCGGATGCTCCGGCGGCAATGGCTCCTGCTCAAATACATCTAGGGCAGCACCGGCGATCTGGCCTTCGCGCAGGGCTTGGTCGAGGTCGTCCAACTTGACGTTCGCGCCGCGACCGATGTTGACGAAGTACGCACTGTTCTTCATCTGCTCGAACCGAGCGCTGGTGAAAAAGCCCTCGGTCTGCGGCGTCTGCGGCACGGTAACTATGACAAAATCCGCCCTCGGCAGGAGCTGGTCGAGCTCGTCCGGGCGATATAGTTCGTCAACGCCCGGAGGCGGCGACTCAACGCGGGGGTCGATGCCAATGGTCGTTATGCCCCAGTTCTTGCACTGGTGCGCGGTCTCTGCGCCAATCCCGCCGACGCCGACGATCAGCGCAGTAGCTTCAGGCAGATAGGTCGAGGGACTCGACTCCCCACCGCTGCGCCATTGGCCGTCGAACTGGTAGCGGAAGTAGCGGTGCATGCCGCGCGAGAGCGCCAGCACAAAGGCCATGATATGGGCCGAGATATGGTCGTTGA
>VXZF01000107.1 GCA_009845645.1 Gemmatimonadota bacterium
GGTTAATCAAGGTGTTCGTGGAGCCAGTTAAGTATATCCTCGTTGTATTCTCTTGGCGGTAAATAATGCTCGCTTTCATACCAGATCTGCTGCTTGGGTTCTGGCATTGCGTTGTAGAGCTCTTCGCCAAATGGACGACCATCTCCGGTCGCATTGACCATAAGTATTGGTGCGCTAACCCGAGGGGCGAAATTCAGTGTATGGCTAAATCGAGCTAATGCATCATCTGTCGCCGCGCTCGGCCAAGCACCGGTCACTGTCAGGACGACAGTAGTGAATCGGTTTTCAAGACCCGCTACGAGAGTACCGAAATAACCGCCCATGCTCCCACCCATCAAGGCGACCTTGGTCGTGTCCACTTCTGGACGGGAAAACAAAAAGTCAATGCCCCGTCTCTGGTCGGTCACGGATTGAATGTTCATATCGCGCCCCGTGTAGGGGCCATACGCCCACGAGGGCATCTGTCCAGCCTTTTTCCGTTCGCCAAAGCCATAAAAATCAGCGACCAGCACACACCACCCCTCGCGTGAGAGAATGTCCATCCATTCGAGAGCCCAGTCCTCGTTCTTGCCCCAGAAATCGTTGGCTCCGTGAAGCAGCAGAACGGCTGGATGGCGCGTTGCTGTAGAATCTTTGGGATGAGTAAAGTAGGCGGACACGCGCTCATTGTGAATACTACTAAACTCCACTTTTTCGATAACATACGGTCGCCTATGAGGCCAAACGCCTATAACAGATGTGTCCAGAGGCTGAGACTGGTCGTACCCGTAGTGGTCGGCAATCGTTGCGAACACCTCTTCGGATACAGGCTGACGATTGATAGCCGCCTGTGGCTGAGCTTGGAGATTTGCTGAAACGGCTAAGATTCCTAAAATCGGTAGGAGACGCATTTTTTTCTATACCTTTCTATGGAAGAACCGCGCAGCGGTTGGGCGTAGGCGCTAATGCGCCGTAGCAAGTGCCAGTTCCTGCAAAAAACTCGCTATTTCCGGTTTCATCGGACGTCGACGGGCAAGTTTTTCCTTCGTGCCCGGATGTTCAAACTCCATTTTTTAGCTGTTGGCGTATAACTGCTTGGATCCGAACAATTGGTTCGGGTAACGGCCGCTAGATGCTATTTATGCGAAACGAAGGTATGTCTCTTGGTTCACAGTCGCAATCGCAACGAGCGGCTAGATCATCTCCGATCTGAGCTGAGGGAATTTAGGTGAGTTTAATTTATTCTTGACATTAAAATAAAACGGTCATTCTATTTATTAAACTATCAACCCAGGAGTTTTGCCATGCCTAAAGTCCCCCAAGCCCATCTGGATATGCGACGGGATCAAATCCTGGTTGCCGCGCAATCGTGTTTTTTCAAGAAGGGCTTTCACCAGACGACGATGAAGGACATTATGGGCACCGCCAAGCTGAGCGCTGGGGCGGTGTACAATTATTTCAAGAGCAAGGAGGACATTATCGTGGCGATGGCCGAAAAGGTCGTTGAGCGCAATCCCGACTTTATTGATCCGCCCCAGCCCGAGATCGCCGACCTGTCCTTGGCGGACATATTCGCAACCCTGTTCCTGCCCAAGCTCAACGATCTCGACGACGTCTACGCGGCCTGTCTCAATTTCGACCTCGTTTCGGAGGCGACCCGCAACGATCGCATCCGGCAATGCGGGCCGGAGCTGATGCGGGCTACGATCGACCCGGTCGCAGCCTTGGTCGCGCAGGCGCAGGCTACAGGGACGCTCGACCCGGACTTAGACCGCGAGGCGCTGGTGCGGATCCTGGTTGGACTGTATTTCGGCTTTGTGATGCAAAAAGTGCTCGAACCCGATCTCGATGTTGCCGCGCTCGCGCAGACCTTCTTCGCCGCACTCACCCCTTCTGCAGCAGGCGACGATGTTAAGTCCGGCTAAGCTGATGCTATGGACCGCGCTGTTTGCCACGCCCCTGCTCGGGCAGCCGAACGTCCCGGCAAAAGTGGGTGCAAATCAGGGTGCCGGTCCGCATAATCCGCAGGAGTTAGCTGCCTTCATTGACTCGTTCTTCACGCCGAAGATGGAAGAACTAAAAATCCCCGGCGCGGTGTTTTCGGTGGTCAAAGACGGGGCGCTGTTCTATAGCAAGGGATACGGTTTCGCCGACGTGGAGCGGGGTGAGCCGGCGGATCCCGCAAAGACGGCATTTTATATCGGCTCAGTCGGCAAGCTGTTCACCGCCACGGCGTTGATGCAATTGATCGACGAAGGGCGCGTCGATCTCGACGCAAATGTCAACGACTACCTCGATTTGTTCCAGCTTGAAGACACCTACGCCGAACCGGTTACGCCGCGGCATCTACTGACCCACACCGGCGGTTTTGACGAGGGGGTGCTGGAGATGATGGCACCGAGCGCCGCTGAGATCATGCCGCTGGGCCAGTATTTAAAAAAACGCATGCCGCCGCGGGTCATGCCGCCGGGTTGTTTGATCACCTACTCGAACAATGGCATGGCTTTGGCCGGGTATTTGGTGGAAGCGGTTTCGGGCGTGCCGTACGCCCACTACGTCAACCAAAATATCCTGCGGCCCCTAGAGATGCACAGCAGCCGGGCGGAGCTCGTGCCGCCGATTCCCGAGATTCTGGCCACTGGTTACGCATACGACGAGGCGAGCGCGTCGTTCAAACCCGTAGTCCCGTTCTTTTTGAACGCGTCGCCCGCCGGCTCGGTCTATACCACCGCCGAGGACATGGCCCACTTTATGATCGCCCACCTGCAGCGGGGTCGCTATGGGGACGAGACGATCCTCTCGGAGTCCGCAGCGCAGCAAATGCATCAGCGGCAGTTCACCCACGACGAGCGGATTCCGGGCGTGGGCTACGGTTTCTTTGAGAGCTTCGAGAACGGCCATCGGCTGCTAATGCACGGCGGTGCGATCTACGGTTATTTCGCCACGTTATTCATCGTGCCCGACCGCGACCTAGGTTTTTTCTTTAGCTGCAATACGTTTTCGTTCGATGTCGGCAATATCTATTGGGAGCTACTCCGCGCGTTTTTCGACCGTTATCTTCCGCCGTCGCAACCGGCGGCCGAGCCTGTCCAAGTCGATCCCGCGGAACTCGCGCGGGTCGCCGGCTATTATCAGACGACCAAGACCAACCAGCGCGGTCTGCTCAAGATCTTTTCCCTCATGGGCCAGGTTGAAGTTGAGGTAATCGAAGACGGCCAGCTAGCAGTACACATGCTGATGAATCCGCAGAAGGAGCCGTGGCGCCCGGTCGGCTCTCTGCTGTTCCGGCAGGATTTAACGGACGAGTTGGCCGCCTTCGGCGAAGACGGCGACGGCGGGATCAGCCATTTGTTCATGCAGAATTTTGCCTTCGAACGCATCGCCTGGTACCAAACCCGAAATTTCCACCTCGGTCTACTGGGTTTTGCGCTGGTGGCGTTTCTGTCAGCGTTGCTGGGTTGGCCGGTCGGCTATCTGATCCGCCATCTCCGCAGACGGACTGCACCTGACCACCGCCACGCTGCGCGGGCACGGCTTTTGGCGGGCGGGATCTGCGCATTGAATCTGGCTTTTCTCGTAGGGTTGGTGGCGAACCAAGACATATTCAAACTCGAAATCGCCTTTGGCCTGCCGATGGTCCTCTACGCGCTGTTGCTGGTGCCCATCGCCACGACCTTGCTCGCCGTCCCACTGCTGCCGCTGACCTCGATAGTATGGCGGGACCGGGTCTGGTCGACGGCAGCTAGGATGCACTACACGCTGGTCGTCGTGGCCATCGTCGTCTTTGCGTTCTTCCTGTACTATTGGAATCTACTGGGGATCAGGGGGTAATTGGACGGGTGAAGGAGACGACGATTACTATCGTGCAGTGAAAAATTGGACATTTCTTATCTGATCAAAATGCAACTTCCAGAACGTAGCTTGAATTGACTTTTTACTGAAAGGGTCTGAAATCTCTTCTTCAGCCCAATCAAGATCAAATATACGATCCCAACTATCTTCTATGCGTTGATGGTATGCACGAACTGGTAGAGGCTTCGTATCGAAAAAAGACAGATCGTGTTTAGACAACTCGGCCTCAAATGCTTCTCCATCGGCCACGGTTTGAGGCAGATACCAGTAATTGAGGACATAATGCCATAGATCAAAATCGGATAGCAAAACTCCTTTGTCTGATTGCTCGAATTCGATTCGTACACCGCGTTGACCTTTGGGTAAGTGAGCACTTCGGCGTAAATCGGGTCTACGCCTTTTACCCTCCCATTGATACCAGGCCCATAAAGGCAAAGACGTAATCTCAGACTCAGATTCTATTCGGTGTTCCATTTTCTTTGCCATCCACCTATAAGCATCGAGAAACAGATCCTCTGAATATCTCTGATCGGCGAAAAGCACTTGCTCCCGCTGCAAGATTTTCCAGGCAGCAATGGATTGAATCGTCCAAAGCGTCATAATTTTCTGACGAAGACAAACTCGGTCACTTGCTTCCACTGAAAGCCGTCGTGAAAGCGCCTTGCGAAATCACCGATCTCACAAAGACCGAGCTTCCGGTAAAACGAAACTCCTTCGTGATGATAGGAGGAAGCGCAGATGTGATACCCGGGCACATTTTTGGTCCGTAGGTAGTCTTCAAAGATAGTCATCAACGAGGTACCGACACCCTTGCGCCGCCATCCCGACTTCACGCCGATGTGTAGGTGTGCAGGGTACCTACGCAAATCAACAGTTGGCGGAGCCGTGATGGGGCGAGCACGATCCGTGCGAATGAGGGGAACAAGCCAGATTGGGAGTCCGTACGCACCGGACAACAAACGTCTTCTCCTGAGACGCCGGGTGTACGTCTCCTCTCGTTGTTCTGAGACAATGCTGTCCACGGCTCCAAGAAGGTTGCCGACAAACTCTCCACAACACTCCGCCACGAAGAAGCTTTCGGGTTCTAAATCGTAATAGTGAGCTAGGCCGTCCGCCCTGAAATCGCCCAAACGGGGATACTTTTTCAGATATTCGGGCCTTTCGTGTTCATCCGCTGCCGCGAAACGTCTCACATTTTCTCGATCTGAGTCCCGGTATTGCCGGATTTCGACTCCACTTGTCACCGTGTCTCTCTCAGGGCGAATTCAGATTGCGATTTATTTAGCTTCTTGCGGATCATCTTGATATCGGTGGGATCCATCTGGATTCTGCGCCCTGGCTTCAGCTTGCCGTGCTTGATCGCCCCAGCTTGCTTGACGCTGGCTACAAGTTGGTCAAAGTCGCGCTCATTCATGCCAGATACTCCTTTACGAGGTTACTCCTCCCGTCCGGCGCTTCCTAAACTCAGCACCTACTCAACACGTTTGTTGACGTCAATGCTTCTGTGGTATAATAATCAATAATCTTAATGCAGAGGGAACCTTAAAGATATGAACGAAACCCGTCCTGTAATCGTGTACGACGGCGAATGCCGCTTCTGTCTGTGGAGCGTCGGCCGCATTCGCCGCTTTGATCGCAACGGCCGCTTTGAGTATCTGCCGCGCCAAACAGCCGGTATTGAAGAGCGGTTTCCCATCCTTTCCAGTTCTGATTTTAACACCGGCCTGCGCCTCATTCACGCTGGCGGGCAGGTCGATGTTGGGGCGGATGCTGTGTACCAGATTTACCGCCGACTTCCTCCTTGGCACCTGTTTACCGGGGTGTACCGCATTCCGGGGCTGAAACAGTTATTTCGCGCTGGCTACGATCTCGTCGCGCGCAATCGGCATCGGTTTGGCAGGGTCGAATGCGTTGATGAGGCGTGCGAAATCCCGTACGGCGAGCGGCACAAGGGCACCTCTGAATCGGCCTCTGCCTGATTGCCCTATGACCACTCAGCGTAACGTCCTATTCCTCATTGCCGACGACTGGAGCCGCATTGCCGCTTGCTACGGCAATAGCGTCGTCCGTACGCCCCGCATTGACGCGTTTGCCCGCGAGGCCGTGGTCTTCGAGCAAGCCTTCTGCACCAGCCCTTCGTGCGCGGTCAGCCGCGCCTGCATCCTCACGGGATACCACAGCCACACCCACGGCCAGTACGGCCACTGCCACGGCATCCACGGCTTCTCGACACACCCCCATATTACCTCTACACTTTCCAGCCTGAAGGCGCATGGCTACACCACTGCTTGCATCGGCAAAAAGCACGTAGAGCCGCCCAGCGTTTATCCGTTTGACTTTGAACCCGAAGTCAATGCCAGAAACGGCGTCGAACTAGCCCGTGCCGCGCGCGACTTTTGGGCCGCTCACCCCGATCAGCCGTTCTACATGCACGTCGGGTTTACCGATCCCCACCGCGCGGGTAGGGGTTTTGGCAATGAGAGTTCCTATTTCGACGTGCCGGAAACCCAGTACAGCCCCGACGACGTGGTGGTGCCGCCCTATCTGCCCGATGTGCCCGACGTGCGCGCCGATCTCGCCGAGTACTATCAGGCGGTCTCCCGCTTTGACTTTGGCGTGGGCTGTCTGCTCGATGCGCTGGAGGAGTCGGGCCGGGCCGACGAGACCTTGGTCATCGTCACTACCGATCACGCCATGCCCTTCCCCGGGGCCAAGGCATCCTTCTTCGACAGTGGCCATCACTGTCCCTTTATCCTGCGAGCACCGGGCATCACTGCCCCTGACACCCGTAGTCAGTCCCTCATCAATTGGACCGATATCCGTCCGACCTTGCACGACTGGTGCGGAGTGCTCGCGCCCGAGGACTTGCCGGGCCGCTCTCTCCTGCCGGGCTTAGCCGACCCGTCCGTCCCCGACTGGGAGTACACGTTCTTTTCGCACTGCTTTCACGAGGTGGTCGATTACAATCCCTACCGGGTGCTGCGTGGACGGCGCTACAAATTCGTGCGCAACTTGGCCGCTGGTCTCACCACCATGCTGCCCACGGATATATTTCGTTCGACTACGTGGACGGCGGTGCGGCGCGACGCGATTCCCTCTATGGGCGAGCGTCCCACCCGCCACGTG
>VXZF01000290.1 GCA_009845645.1 Gemmatimonadota bacterium
CATCCGTTCCGGTCATCTGCATCGACATTGCTCGCAGCCTGTTCGTCCACAAGAGTCCGGGCGGCTACTTCCGTAGGATAGGCAGCTCAAAACGCGAAATGGCTGCCGAGTTTTTGGCGCGGCTCTTTCAAGAGCGCAGCCAGAGCCGCGTGATCCGCTTCGACGAATCCGTTGTGCCCCGCACCTTGCCGGAGCACCTCGACGAGGAACTGACGCGCCGGTTTCTCCGCGAAGACGCCGAGCTGACCGAGGATACTTTACACAAGCTCCGCATCGTCGCGGCCGATGAGGAAGACGTCGTCCGTCTCACACTCGCTGGCGTTCTGCTATGCACGCAGCAGCCGCAACAATGGATGCCCCACGCATACATACAAGCCGTCAGCTATGCAGGCGAGCGGACGGATGTCAACTATCAGACCGACGCCCGCGATATTGAAGGGCCACTCGACGAACAGGTTGCGGAAGCCTTGCACTTCGTGCGGCGAAACATGCTGGTGCGAGCGACCAAAGTAACGGCCCGAGTCGATCAGCCGCAGTTCAGCGAGCGGGCCGTGTTTGAGGCGCTCGTCAACGCCGTGGCGCATCGGGACTATTCGATGGGGGGTTCGCGGGTGCGTCTGCACATGTTCGGAGACCGTCTTGAGCTATACGTCCCCGGTGCCTTGGCGAATACGCTTTCGCCGGACAGCCTGCATCTGCGGCAAGCCAATCGCAATGAGCTTATCGTGTCTCTGTTGGCGCGTTGTCCTGCACCAGCCGGTCTTGGACGGACGCACTTGATGGACCGACGCGGCGATGGCGTGCCGATCATCCGTGAAGAGTGCCAGCAGCTTGCGGGTCGTCTCCCCGAATACAGCCTGATTGACGACAGCGAGTTGCGGTTGGTGATTTGGGCGGCGCAGCCCAATTAATCGCCAAAGAACTCTCCGTAGAGCGAGCGCACGGCCGCGGGAATGTCCGCAGCTGCGATCCCGAACATCATGCTGACCTCGCTCGATCCTTGATTGATCATTTCTATGTTGACGCTGGCGCGGGCAAAGGCCGTGCAGGCGCGGGAGGCCAAGCCAATGGTGTGGTGCATGCCCTCGCCGACGACCATCACCAAGGCGAGGCCGCGGGCGACCGACAATTCATCTACTTCTAACTCGGTGCGAATCCGGCGCAGAACCCGCTCTTCGGCCGCGTGGTTGAAATACGACTCGCGCACGATCACCGACATGTTGTCAATGCCCGAGGGTGTGTGCTCAAAGGAGATCCCCTCGTCCTCAAAAATGGCCAGCAAGCGGCGGCCAAAGCCCACTTCGCGGTTCATCAGGTACTTGCTGATGTACACGCTGCAAAACCCGTCGGTGGCGGCGATGCCGACGACCGGGTGGTTGCCGATTGCGCGTTGGGGGACGATGCGGGTGCCGGGTGCCTGGGGGTTGTTGGTGTTTTTGACGACGACTGGGATGCCAGCGTGGAACACGGGTTCGAGGGCTTCGTCGTGAAACACGGAAAATCCCGCGTAGGACAGCTCGCGCATCTCGCGGTAGGTAATCTCGGCGACGGCGACTGGGTTTTCGACCAGCGCGGGATTGGCCACAAAGACCGAATCGACGTCCGTGAAGTTTTCGTACACGGTCGCATCGATAGCCGCGGCGAGGATCGCGCCGGTTATATCCGAGCCACCGCGCGAGAAGGTGACGACGCGGCCAGTGGGCGAGTAGCCGAAGAAACCGGGGAAAATGGTGATGCCTGGACGGTCCTTGAGCTGGCGCAGCTTGCCGTAGGACGCCTGCAAGACGCGGGCATTGCCCGGCTCTTCCGAGAGAATGAGGCCGCCCTCGCCGGGGTCGAGATAGTGGGCTTCGGCTCCGTTGTGACGCAGGTATTCGGCGACGAGGCGGGCGCAGTTGTCCTCGCCGCCGGCCTTCATGGCGTCTGTGTAGAGCGCTTCGTCGCTGGTGCTCATGGCCAGCCGCCGCTCAAAGTCGGCGACAATGGGCGCGAGCGCGGTGTCCGGCAAGCCGAGGTCGGCGATGATGGCGGCGTAGCGGTCGATGACGCGCGCCAACGCAGTGCGGCCATCTTGGTTGGTTAGCTGGGCGCGGACCACCTCGATGAGGAGGTCGGTTACTTTGGTGTCTTCCCGGTCGCGCTTGCCCGGAGCCGAAACCACCACGAGTCGGCGCGCTGGATCAGCGGTGACAATGGCACAGATTTTCTCTATTTGCTCGGCTGACGCGAGGGACGTGCCGCCGAATTTAGCTACTTTCATTGGACTCCTTTGCGAATACAGGTTTACCTCATAAAAAATGCACGGATCGCCGTTTTTTCAAATTTGTCTCAAGAAGATTTTATGGTTATCTTAAAAAGTTTGCTATTGAATGCTAAAATTCTGCCGCGCCAGCGGCCTCGATCCCACGCAAAGGTCCACGATGAAAGCAGTGCGTTTCCATCAGTGCGGCGGCCCTGAAGTCCTCACCTATGAGGATGTGCCCGTGCTCACACCCGAGCCGGGCGAGGCCGTAGTCGCAATCAAAGCCATAGGCTTGAATTATATCGACACCTATCACCGCGAAGGGCTGTACCCAGTCGATTTGCCCTGCATCCCCGGCATGGAAGCCGCCGGAGTTGTCGTGCGCCTCGGCCAAGGCGTGGAGGGCATACGAGTGGGTGACCGCGTGGCCTATGCCGGGGTGATGGGGTCGTATGCCGCAGAAGCGGCTGTGCCTGCCGACCGCTTGGTGCCTTTGCCTGATTCAGCTTCCTATCAGGAGGGGGCCGCTGCTTTGTTACAAGGCATGACGGCGCATTATCTGGCGCATGGATCCTATCGGCTGGGCCGCGAAGACACGGCTTTGATCCACGCTGGCGCTGGCGGCGTGGGCTTGCTGCTGATTCAGATGGCCAAGCGGTGTGGGGCGCGGGTGTTGACCACGGTCTCCACCGAAGAAAAGGAACAGCTCGCGCGGGGTGCCGGAGCCGATGAGGTCATTCGCTATACTGAGCGCGACTTTGAACAGGACGTCATGGCATTCACCAACGGGCGCGGAGTCGATGTGGTGTACGATTCCGTGGGTCAGGCGACCTTTGACAAGAGCTTGAACGTGCTCAGGCCCTTGGGATACTTGGTGTTGTTCGGACAGTCGAGCGGCCCGGTCCCGCCCTTTGACCCCGGCATCCTCAGCACCAAGGGGTCGCTCTTTTTGACGCGGCCAACTATGATGCACTACACCCAGACCCGCGAGGCGCTACTGGAACGCGCTGGCGCAGTGTTGGAATGGATCGCCAGCGGCGAATTGGCGCTGCGCATCAGCGAGCAGTTTGCCCTGTCGGACGCGGCCGAAGCGCACCGCGCCTTACAGGGGCGCAAGACGACCGGCAAGGTCGTTCTCATACCAGAGTGAAGTAGCCAAGGAGGCAGGTGATGACAGAGGCAGATTCCAAGGACGAACTCACCCCGGCCGCAGACCGCGCCGAACAAGGCGAAAATTTTGCTCAGATGCTCGACGCCGAAGGAGCACCACCGGCTCCGACCACTAGTGAGGTCGCAGTCGGCGACGAGGTCAGCGGCGTGATCGTCAAAGTCGAGGATGAGAACAGCTTTGTCGAGTACGGCAGTCGGGACGAGGCCATAATCCGCACCAGCGAGCTCAAAGGCCCCGATGGGGAAATGCGCTACAAGGTCGGCGACCCGATTGCGGCGTTTGTCGTGGCTACTGGGGACGAACTCCTGCTCAGTCGCGGCTTGAGTCGCCAAGACGTCCAGGCCGACTTGCTCTACCAAGCGTACAAGGCCGGGCTACCGGTCGAAGGCCGAGTTGACGCGGTCAACAAGGGGGGGTTGGGCGTGACTATTGAGGGCGATGTACGCGGTTTTTGCCCGATCTCACACGTTGATACTCAGTACGTGGAAAACGCCGAAGAATACCGCGGCCAGACTTTGACCTTTAAAATTATCGAGTTCCGCCATCAGGGTCGCGTGATCGTCCTGTCGCGCCGGGCCTTGCTCGAAGCCGAGCAGGACAAGGCCGCCGGCGCGGTGCGCAGCCAGCTAAAGAAAGGCGCGCAACTGGCGGGCAAGGTAACGCGGCTGGAGTCTTTTGGTGCGTTCGTCGATTTAGGTTCCGGGGTGGAGGGTTTGGTGCATGTCTCGGAAATCAGCCATCGGCGCGTTGGCCATCCCCAAGAAGTCCTCGAGGTGGGGCAGCAAGTCCAAGTCGCGGTCTTGCGCACCAAGGACTTGGGCCAGCGGCGCAAGGAACGGATCTCACTGTCGATTAAGGCGCTGGAAAAGGACCCTTGGCAAGAGATCAAAGAGCAGTTCGCAGTCGGCACGGTCGTCACCGGCAAGGTCGATGGGTTAGAGGATTTTGGCGCGTTTGTCGAGTTAGCCGAAGGCGTGCGCGGGCTGGTCCACGTCTCAGAGATCGCCGACCGCCGCATCAGCCATCCGCGCGAGGTTCTCTCGCTCGAGGACGAGGTCAAGGTGGTGGTGCTCGAAGTGGATGTCCGCCGCCAGCGCTTGCGCCTGTCGATCAGCCAAGTCGATACCCTCGAATCCGAAGCCCATCTCGCCGAATTCCGCCAGCGGCAGCAGCAGGAGCAGGAAGCAGAGCAGGGCAGCAGCGCTATGCTGGAAGCGCTCAGGCGCGCCAATCTGACCGATTGAGATGGGGCTGACAGACGCCATTTTTAACCACCCGCGCCTTGGGTACTACGGCGAGTACGGTGGGGCCTTTATCCCCGAAATTCTGCGCACGACTCTCGACGAACTGACCCAAGTTTTTGAGGACGCGCGCCGCGACTCTTCCTTTTGGACGGAGTTTGAGCAGGTGATGCGGACGTATTCCTGCCGACCGACCCCAATTACCTTGCTCGAAAATCTCTCCCGCGAGGTTGGCGGGGCGCAGATCTATCTCAAGCGCGAGGACCTCAATCACACGGGTGCCCACAAGGTCAATAACGTGATGGGCCAAGGCTTGTTGGTGCGCCGCATGGGCAAAAGCCGGGTCATCGCCGAGACCGGGGCTGGCCAGCACGGCGTGGCCACGGCGACAATGGCCGCTCGCTTGGGGCTGGAATGCACCATCTACATGGGGGCTGTCGATGTGGAGCGCCAGCGTCCCAACGTGTTCTGGATGGAGCAACTCGGTGCCGAGGTGGTGCCCGTGACCGATGGCTCGGCCACGCTCAAGGACGCGATCAACGAGAGTCTCCGCGATTGGGCCTATTCCATGGCCGACACGCACTATGTGCTCGGCACAGCGTGCGGCCCGCATCCCTTCCCGCAAATTGTCGCCTATTTCCAGCGGATCATCGGCGAGGAGAGCCGCCAGCAGCTATTGGACTCAGTGGGGCGTCTGCCCGATAGGGTGTACGCCTGCGTCGGCGGCGGGTCCAACGCCACGGGTCTATTCTTGGGATTCCTCGACGACGCGGCCGTTGAGTTGGTCGGGGTCGAGGCTGGAGGCCGGGGGCTGGAGACGGGCGATCATGCCTCTCGCTTGGCTGGCCTCGTCGGCACGCCCGGAGTCGCCCAGGGTTACAAGACCTTCTTCTTTCAGGACGCCGAAGGCCAAATGCGGCACACGCATTCGGTAGCGGCAGGCTTAGACTACATCGGCGTCAGTCCGATCCTCGCCCACTTGGCCGAGATAGGCCGGGTGCGCATTGAAGCTGCGACCGACCAAGAAGTGATCGAAGCCCTCAAGCGAATGATGCGCAGTGAGGGAATTATCGGCGCGCTCGAAAGTACCCATGCCTTGGCCGGTGCCCTGCGCGAAGTGGGCGCGATGACGCCCGACCAAGTGGTGCTTATTGGCCTGTCGGGCCGCGGCGACAAGGACATTTTCACGATCGCCGACGCGCTCGCGGACGAAAACTGGCAGCGCTTCCTCGCCGACAAGGCCGCCCGGTCGTGAATCTACAAGCCTATATCGAAGAGCGGCTCGCCGAGCGCAAGGTGCTGCTGATGACGCATCTGATCGCTGGTTTTCCCTCGCTGGAGGCCAACTGGCGGATGCTGGAGATCATGGCCGAAGCCGAGGTCGATTTGGTCGAATTGCAGATGCCCTTTAGCGAGCCCATCGCCGACGGGCCGACCTTTGCGCGAGCCAACCAGCAGGCCCTAGAAAGCGGCCTTACTCTCGATCAGTACTTCGATCTGATGCAGCGCGCGACCGCTGCTTTTGCCTTTCCGCATTTGATGATGGGCTACTACAACACGGCGTTCCGCTTGGGGCACGGCCCGTTCTGCCGCCGCTTGGCAGCATGTGGGGCCTGTGGCTTTATCCTGCCGGACTTGCCGGTCGAAGAGTACGGCGATCTGTGGGCAGCAGGCGCGGAGTGCGGGCAAACGCCGATTTTATTGATGACCCCGACCAACACCGACCAGCGGTTGCAGCAGATCGGTGCTCAAGCCAAAGGGTTTGTCTATGCGGTGGCGCGCAAGGGCGTAACCGGCCGTCAGACAGACCTAGACGATGAACTCTATCGGTTTATCGCACGCTGCCGCGCGGCGACCGATTTGCCATTGGGAATCGGCTTTGGCCTGCGCAGTGGGGAAGATTTGCGCCAGCTACAGGGTCAGGCCGAAATCGGCATCGTCGGATCGGTGCTGCTGGAGGTCTGGGAACGGGAAGGGGAGGCGGGCTACGCCGCCCTAGTGCGCGATTTGGCCGCTGGTCGCGACTGAAAAATCCTTTACAACGATAATCCTTAGTCTGATCAGCGCCGGTGTTAGGGTGCTTGCACCTGCGCGATCAGTCCATGTACAAACCCCCGTTGACATCGATGGTCTCGCCGGTGATGTGCCGCGCGTCGTCCGAAGCCAGAAAGAGCGCGCAGTTGGCTACGTCTTCGGGCTGGCCGGAGCGGCCGAGGGGGATGGAGGCCTTGAGCTGATCGTGTTCGGGGGCGGAGGTCATGGCGGTGTCGATGCCGCCGGGAGCGACGGCGTTG
>VXZF01000451.1 GCA_009845645.1 Gemmatimonadota bacterium
TCTACTTGGAGCTGTGTTGTGTAATATCGCCAGGTTCGTACATTGAGTCGAGTTGAGCCTGGGCGCTTTCCGCAACGCCAAATGCCGACAAATCGTACCGTTCAGATAGCTTGAGCCATCGGCCTTCCTTTTCGTACAGGGAGTCGAGTTGTGCTTGAGCACTCGCCGCAACACCAAACGACGATAAAGCGACCATTTTCGACAGCACGGGCTGTCGGCCGGACTTTTCGTACAGAGAGTCGAGTTGCGCTTGGGTCTCCTCCGACAACTCCAAACCCGATAGATCATGTATCTTAGACAGCTTGGGGTCATGGTCATGGTCATGGTCACGGTCACGGTCCAAGGTGCGTTCCAGAAACCAGCGATAATGGCCTATGCCTATGGCCTTTTCGTCCACTAGGGGAAATTCCTGCAGGAAGTCGTAGTACTCCGGGGTGATGTCTCTGTTCTCGCGTCCGTTGGCAAACCGGTAACGCGACGGGTAATCAACCATCCTAATGGCCCACTCGTAGTTGACGTAGTCCGTCACATAGTCGATGCACCCTGAAGACAGCGCGTATTGCTCGCGCCCCTCGGCCAAGAATTCGAACTGATCCCGTCGCCACTGTTCCATTAGGCGCTTGAAATCCTCGACCCCCAGACCCTTGTATGCGTCGCGGTCGAGGCGTAAGGAGTAGAATTGCGGGATCCACTCGGAAGTGAAGCGGCTATTGTCCGCGTTGGAGCCACTGAACGAATAGGAAGGGCCGAAAAAGCCCTCCTCCACGGCCACGTGCAGACTATCGCCAGGTTCGACAAAGAGGGATAGGGATCTGCGATCGAAAAGGAACAATCCTAACCACTGCACCCATTCCCATCTCGGCTGCCCTCCTTCGAAATATCCACTGACGAAGGTCCCTCGGACGACAGGCAACTCAAAGGCGAAGCGATCCAAGCTGTCGAGCGCGACGCGCTGCTCGGAGCTTTCCAGCGCCGACGACGATTCGTATCTAAATGTGATCTTCCGCGAGCGAGGATCCTGGACTTCGCCGGTGATGATCACAACCGATGGCTGACTCTGAGCGCTTTCTGCGGCAACCCCTGACGCCGTGATTTCGCTCACCACGGTAGCCGTTGCGGAACTCTCCTGTGCCGCCCAGCCCTCGGCGAAATCCCACGTTAAGTCAGAGACTCCGTGTGGAGCCGCCACCAACAACATTGCAAAGAGAACGCGGCGCATAATGTACCTCCAAACTAGTCCGTCGGACCCGATAAGGCATTGACAAGCTTTGGCTGGAAAACATAGGTTGGGACAAAGATAGGCCAGGGCTTGGCCTCCACAAAATCCCCGTGCTCAGCCCACCGAGCGACTGCAACTAGGCATCCAGCTTGAAAAAAGAAATCCCCGCCAGTCTGCGGGCTCGTCTCGCCGAACGCGCCGCGCCCCAAGCCCGGCAACGCCCCAACGCCCACATCACGTTCCGCGGCCTGTTTCTCGGTGCCCTGCTGTGCGTTGCCATCGCCTTGGGCGTGCCCCATACCACCATGCTGGTCAAGGGCACGCCCATGGGATTTTCCTCGTCAACCCCAGCGGCGTACTGCCTGCTTTTTTTTCTGCTGATCACCGTCCATGTGGTACTCGCCCTGCCCAAGCGGCAATGGGGTCTGCAATGGGGCGAACTGGTCACTATCGCCACTATGATGATGGTCGCCGCGGCCATCCCTTCCCGAGGCGTGACCGGCATGCTCCTACCCATGATCTCCGGGACCTACTACTACGCCTCGGCCGAAAACAAATGGGCCGAAGTCGTCCATCCCCATCTCACCGAATGGATGCTGATGGGCGACCCCGAGGCCGTGCGCGGTTTCTACGAAGGCAGTATCGGTGCCACGGCCATCCCCTGGGCCAGTTGGTTGCCTCCCTTGGGCTACTGGCTGCTGTTCTACGCCGCCCTGTACCTCACCCTCATCTCCATTGCCGTGATCCTGCGCCGCCAGTGGGTCGAACACGAGCGCTTAGCCTATCCCTTGGCCCAAGTAGCCCTAGCCATGATCGAGGACGAGGGCCGGCCCTCCCTGCTCAAGCCCTTTTTTAAAAACAGGCTCATGTGGATCGGCTTTGCCATCCCCTTCCTAGTCGGCAGCCTCAATGCCCTGCACCACTATTTCCCCTCCGTGGTCCAGATCAATCTGAAGACCAACGTGTCCTTCCTCGGTGCCAATCTGCCGGTCAACCTCAATTTCCTCATGTTGGGCTTCTCCTTCCTCATCAATTCCACCCTTTCGCTCAGCCTGTGGTTCTTCCTCCTAATCTACACGCTGCAACAACACGTCCTCGGCCTGTTGGGCATCAATACCTTGCAAGCCACCCTCGGCCCCTGGAGCACTCCAGTGACCGGCCACCAGATGATGGGGGCCCTGATCGTAATGGTGGGAGCGGGCCTGTGGGTGGGGCGGCACCACCTAGCCGAGGTGTGGCGTCAAGCCCTGTCCAAGAAAGCCTCCGTTGACGATGCCGATGAGATCATGTCCTACCGCAGCGCCCTGTTGGGGCTTCTCGTCGGCACCGCGGGCATGACTATATGGCTGTGGCAAAGTGGGATTCCCGCTTGGATCGCGCCGCTGTTCGTTTTTTCGGCCCTCGTCATTTTCATCGGCCTGACGCGCGCCATTGTCGAGGCCGGCATCCCCACCTTGAGCCCGGCCATGGTGCCCCTCGGTTTCGTGGTTTCCGGGGTGGGCGTCCCGGCCCTCGGAGCCAAGGGCATGGTGGCCGCGGCCTACTCCCTCATCTGGGTCGGCGAATTGCTGGTCTTTATGATGGCCCCCCTGTCCAACGGCCTGCGCCTGACCAGCGAGACCGCAGGCAACCGACGCCGACTCCTGTGGGGCATTGCCGGAGCCATGTTCATCACCCTAACCGTCTCCATCTACTACACACTCCACTTGGCCTATGACTATGGCGGGGTCAATCTCCACAACCAGTTCTTCGGCCAGGGCTTCCCGAGCTATCCCTCCAAGTTCGCCCTGCGCAAATTGAGCGAGCCTTCCGGAGTCAGCGTCGATGGCTGGCTCTGGACTTTGAGCGGCGGCCTAGTTATGGCCCTCCTCATGATCGCCCGCCAGCGCCTGATGTGGTGGCCCTTCCATCCCCTGGGCTTTGCCGTCAGCGCCGGGTGGACCATGCGCTACATCTGGTTCTCCGTCTTTTTGGCCTGGCTAATCAAACTTGTCATCCTGCGCTACGGCGGCGTTGGTCTATACCACAAAATTCGCCCCTTTTTTCTCGGCCTGATCGCCGGTCAATTCGCCACCGGAGGTCTGTGGCTGGTCATCGACTCATTTACCGGCACAGTGGGCAATGTCATTCCGGTGATGTTCTGACCGTTCCCATGCTAGGACCACGGCCTCCTGAAAGTAGCGCCTTTTTTATTTTTCTGATGGCGTCTGGTCGTTGGCGTCGGTCTTGTTGAATCTCCACTCGTGCTCGACGATCAATCGAGCACCGCGTCGAAACGTCACATAGGACCAAGCCCAATTCAGCACGACGAATAGCCGGTTCTTGAAGCCGACGAGAAAGTAAATGTGCACCACCAACCAGGTGAGCCACGCAAACCAACCGGAGAATCGCAGCTTGCCGATTTCGACAATGGCGCGACTGCGTCCGATTGTCGCCATCTGGCCCCTGTCGAAAAAGCGAAAAGCTTCGCGTGGTTTGCCTGCAAGGTCGCGGAGGATCGCCCTAGCCACAAAACGACCTTGTTGCATTGCCACTGGTGCTGTGCCCGGAAGCGGCTTGCCGGTCTGGTGGGTGAAGCTTGCCTGATCGCCGGCGACAAACGCGTTTGGGTGTCCGCCAATGCTCAGATCTTTGTCGACGACTGCGCGGCCCTGCTCGTCTACCTCCAAACCATCGCACCCGACGAATTCAACTCCGCGTACTCCGGCTGCCCAGAGTATGGTCGAGGCGTGGATTCGCTTCGCATCCACTTCAACGCCATCCTCGTCAATTCTGGTCACAAGACTGTCCGGCCAGACTTGCACACCGAGTTTTTCTAAGTCTCGCGTTGCGCGGCTCGCCTGTTTCTCGCTGAACGATGGGAGGATTCGCGGGCCAGACTCAATGAGAATGACCCGCGTGAGTTTGGTGTCGATCTTACGAAAGTCCCTGGCGAGCGTGAAGCGACTCATTTCGCCGATAGCGCCCGCCAACTCAACTCCGGTAGGCCCGCCACCGATGACGACAAACGTCAACAACTGTCGGCGTCTTGCGGAATCGTCAACTCGTTCCGCCGCTTCGAAAGAGCTGAGGAGACGACGGCGAATCTCGGTTGCTTGCGGCACAGTTTTCAGGCTAGGGGCGTACTCTTCCCAGTTCGCATGACCGAAGTAAGTCGGAATCGCCCCACAGCAAAGCAGCAAATAGTCGAATTCGAGCTGACCAAAATCCGCCGAGACGGTCTGAGCCTGCAAATCGACACTCTGGATCCTTCCCTGCAGCACGGAGACATTCTCGTAGCGCGCGAGCAGACTGCGGATGGGTGCGGCAATATCGGCCGGCGACAAACCGGCCATTGCCACCTGATAGAGCAGAGGTTGGAACAAATGATAGTTCTGTCGATCGACAAGTGTAACGCGGACATCAGGAGCGCCGCCAAGCTTCTTGGCCGCATTCAAACCGGCAAAACCTCCTCCTACAATGACGACGTGTTTCATTTCTATGACACTGCGCTGTTTTTGGTGTATACTGGAACGCGCTTTTGCAACTCAACTTCCGATTCCATTAAGACCCTCCCTCAATCCACGTCGGCTCAAAGCGAGCCAAGCGCAAACAGCCATAGTGCTCGGCCTCGTATAGACACAAAACCTGCCCGTCAGGAGCCACGGCCAAATCGGAGTACGCCGCCGCACCCGGCTCAAGCACCCGCGCTATAGGCCAACTGTGACCTTGGTCCGCGCTCAGTCGCAAGGTCAACTCAGCGCGCTCGTTGGGCTTACTGGGATGCGCCATTAAGATGCGCCTATCGTCGAGACGCACAATGCTGCCCTGGCAAGAGGGTTCGGGCAAGGCCGGCTCGTAGGCAACCGCAGACCAAGTTGCGCCGCCATCGCGGCTGCGCGACCAGCCCCGACAGCGACGTTCATTGCGACTGCGCAGCGTCATGTACAGAGAGCCATCGGCTATCTCCACGGCCTCGCATTCGTCCGAGGCGTCGTGGGTCAATTTGACTCCAACTTGCCAAGTGTGACCGCCGTCATCGCTATAAAAAGCAATGGAGGACTGCACTTGGCCCCAAGTAGCCGGTGGCTGACGCCAAGTAGCCGGGCCGGGGCTTTCATCGACCCAAGAGGGCACGAGCAAGCGACCGCTTTGCAGTTGAATGCCGTGGCCGGGTCCGGTGCCGAGGTAGGTCCACGAAGAAGCCTTCACCTGAGAGGTAATCTCCACAGGGTCGGTCCAGGTGCGCCCACCATCGGCACTGCGGCTGACAAAGACCTCTTGGTTGTCCTTGCAAAAGGGCAGCAACACGGTGTCGTGATTATGGTCAACTACAGGACAAGGGTTGCCACAGGTGCGCTCGCCATCGGCGACAATCCGCTGGCGAGGTGCCCAAGTGCGCCCACCGTCCGTGCTGCGGCGCAGGAGAATGTCGATTTGATCGTCGTCGCGGCCGGTGTAGCGGCGCGCTTCGCAAAAGGCCAACACCGCGCCGTCTGGCGCTACGGCCAACGCGGGGATGCGATAGGTGTGGTAGCCTTCTTGGCCGGAGATGAATAGGTCTTGTATCTGCACGATTTGCTCCTGTGGGAAAGGGCTTCAGATATTGTAGTTGATCAGATAGCTAGGTGAGTTTCTCCAGCACGTGTTCCTCGTAGTACTCCGAGGAAAAACCAGCCTCGGCGTAGGCTTGGGTGGCCGCGGACCATTGGCTGTAAAAGGTGCGTTGCTCGGGGTCGGGATGTTCGGCCAAGCGCTGGGGGAGAAGCACCCAATTGGTCAGAGGCTGGCTGGCGGCGCGGCTGTAGTAGTGGTGCAAAGTGCGTCGGGCGCAGGCGCGTTGTCCGGGCAGGCGGGTGTGAAAAATGGCAATGTCGTACAGGACCAGAGTACCGGCCGGACCGCGAATGGGCACTTCTTCATAATCCGGCCCCAATTGGGCACGGGCCTCGTCCAACGTCTCGTAAGGACCGCTGTTAGGCACGACGCAAAAACAGGGGGCGCTGGCCTCCACGTCGCTCAAGTAGTGGATGGCGCAGACATAGGTGCATTCGTAGGGGCGCTCAGGCTCGGTCTGGGTCGTAGGTTGGTAGGGCCGGTCGCGATGGAAGCGCATCTCGCCGTCGCCCTTGCCAGCGGGCACGTCGCGGAAATCGAATTGGGCAAAGCGAGGTTGGGGTGCCATGATGGTCCGCACTATATCGTATGAGACCGCTGGCTGGATAAAGCGATCCAACTCGGGATGGTGAACTAGGATCTGCCCATGCGAAAAAACGCCCAAGCGGTCGGGGCCCCATTCGCGGGGGATTTCCCCTTTGGAGCGATCGACAAAGGCGTTGAGGGTGCGGATGTCGTCGGATGGTAGGGCGTCGGTGACTACGGCGTACTTATACTCCTGAAAAAAAGCGAGTATATCTTCCTTGTTGTCGGGAGCGAAAATGGGAGGCTGTGACATGATGAATTTCCTCATGCGGTTTTTCTGTGGGGCTCACCTACGCAGATACGGCCTTGATATACGCTCCGTTTCTATAGAGTCTCTCCTGGGTCTTTTTTCCGGTTGGGTCAAATTCGATCCACTTCCCGCTTCCCATGACAAAAGTGCCTTCCCCTCTTAGTTGTCCGTTCTCGTCCACATAAGTCCACTTCCCGTCAAATAGCCCATTTTTATAGTTTATCTCTTCCTTTACTTTTCCATCTCTGTAATACTCGACCCATCTTCCCTCGCTTTTATCATCCTCAAAGCGGCC
>VXZF01000191.1:0-5410 GCA_009845645.1 Gemmatimonadota bacterium
ATGCAATTCCTCCTAATACTCTCTGTACTTCCACGATCACGTATGCAGAACTACAATATGGGGTCGAGCGGTCTTCGTCGAAAAAAATGAACCAGCGCATTTTGGCCGATTTCGTCGCCCACCTAGCCGTGCAGCCTTGGGATGTGGAAGCGGCTCGGCAATACGGTAAAATCCGCACTAGCTTAGAAAAAAGGGGCAAGCCCATCGGCAATATGGATCTGCTAATCGCTGCCCATGCCCTGAGTCAGCAGTGCATCCTAGTGAGCAATAACCTGAGAGAGTTCAGCCGGATTCAGGGATTGCAATGTGAAAACTGGGTCTAAGCCTCGGGCGAATAGCGCCGTTCAGGCAAGGACTAGAAATTTTGTTCCCTAGTATGAGCTAGAAATCCCACGCGCTCATGTCGGCCATTTCTCGCGCTTTGCCGAAAGGCAGCTTGCCCTATTGAAATAGATAGACTGCTAGTTCTCACTTCAATTGGTGGAAAATTGACAGTCTCCGTGCCCCCGTCTATTATTCAGCCGACCAAATTAGAGAGGAGTTAGTCAAATGATCGGATTTGCCGTTGTAGGGTTGGGCATGGGGCGCAATCGCGCCCGGCAAGTAGCTGAGACCGAAGGGGCTGAACTGCGCGTGGTCGTCGATCTCAACGAGGACTTGGCCCGCCAAGTAGGTGAGGAAATGGGCTGTGCGTGGTGTACGGCCCTCGAAGACGCCTTAGGTCGGGATGATGTGGATGTCGTGTTGGTGATGACTCCGAGCGGGCTGCACGCATCCATAGGCGTTGAGGCGCTCAGAGCCGGCAAGCACGTCATCACCACCAAGCCCATGGACGTCAGCACCAAAGCCTGCGACGAGCTGATCGCCGCAGCCGACGCGGGAGGACTCTTGCTTGGCGTCGACTACCAAAGCCGTTACGTCGATAACAACTACCGCGTCGCCGAAGCCCTCAAGCAGGGCCTATTGGGCAAGCCCATACTCGGAGAGGTGCGCTTTAAGTGGTTTCGCTCGCAGGAGTACTTTGAACACAGCGGCGGCTGGCGCGGCACTTGGGCCATGGACGGGGGTGGGTCGCTGGCCAACCAGGGGTCGCACCTGATCGATCTCTTGCTGTGGTTCATGGGCGTGCCCAAGACCGTCTATGGCGAAACGGCGATTATGAACCACGATATTGAGACCGAGGATATTGGTCAGGCCATTTTGAATTTCGAAAGCGGGGCCAAGGGAGGCATCTTAGGTACGACGACCTTCCCAGCAAGTCCCTACTTTAGCGCCGAGGTTCACGGCAGCGAAGGGGGGGTGTTGCTGGACGCCGTGTTGTCGGGCGAGATGCGCGTCTTTGGCGATGGACTGGAAGAGAAGTTACTGGCCATAGACAATTCGCTGACCAACGTCGTCGAGGACGTGGTCTCGGCCCTAGAGAGCGGGACCGCTCTGCGGGTGGATGGCCGCGAGGGCCGCCGCACGGTGGCACTGTTGGAAAACATCTACCGCTCGGCGCGGGAAGGAAAGGTAGTGGATTACCATGACGGATAAAGTATGCGCTGCTCTCGTTGGGCTGGACAATCCTCACAGCCGTGGGTGGCTGACTTCACTGCAACACTGCGAGGCAGTGGGTCGGTTAGTCGTTTGTACGGCCGAAGAATGCACTGATGTCGATCAGGTGTATGGTAGCCTAGATGAGTTACTGGCGGCCGAGAAGCTGGGATTAGCCATAGTGTGCACGCGCAATGATCAAGCGCCAGACCGCATCGCACAGCTTTTGCAGGCTGGCGTGCCGGTTATTGCCGAGAAACCGGTCGCGCGCACGGCTGCTGATATCGCTCGCCTCAACGAAATAGCCGCCGAGCAGCAGGTCTTGTGGGCAACGGCCTTTTTGAACCGCTGTCATCCGATTGCCGGAAAAGCGCGCGAATTCGTCGCCGCAGGTGTCCTAGGCCGCATCGTCTCTATCGAGGGGCGGATGATCACCAGTACCGTCCAGCAGCGCAATCCAGCTCACTGGCTCTTTGACCGCGCACAGGCGGGCGGGGGCATCCTGCATTGGCTGGCGGTCCATACGGTCGATTTGATTCGCTATATCAGCGGTCTAGAGTACAAGGGCGTCAGCGCGCACAAGGCAACGCTGAGCGGTACTGGCATCGACGTCGAGGACGTGCTTGCCGCTTCGTTTTGCATGGATAACGGCGCGCTGGGCAGCCTCCACGCTGGCTATGTCCTGCCGCGCCGCTACGGCGATATCTACTTGTGTTTCAGGGGGACCGCAGGGGATGCAACTTGGGTGATGCAAAATTGGGACGGACGCGGCGACCGGCTCATCGTCCAGAGCCAAGCCGAGGGCTGGACCGAGGACGAGTACCGCCAATTTGACCTCTCGGTCGGCGAGGCTCCCGGGTACGGCGGGGCGGCCGGATTGGGTTTTATCGCCGACTTTGTCGCCGCTAGCCGTGGACAAGGTACTTTTATCACCAATGGCGACGATGCTTGGCAGGCTATGCGCTTTGTTGAGGCGGCGTATGACGCCGCTGAACGAGGCTGCCAACTCGAACTATAATAATTAAGTGGTTACATCAACCTAATGTGCACCAAGAAAATAGCTGCTATCCAAACCTTTGAACTGTCGCCCCCGCTGCCGAGCGAGGAAGGGACTCGACCGCTGCGGGAGCAGTCGTGGCTTTGGGCACCTAAGCAGGCCACGCCAATGGATAAATTCGCGCCCGAGGAGCGGCTCATGCCCAAGCCGGGCGGAGCGATCTGGGTCAAGGTCATTGCCGAGGACGGCACCTTTGGCTTGGGCCGCACGGATTCGGGCCATGCGACCCAGCCGATCATTGCCGAGTGCTTAGCGCCCCTAGTCGTAGGGCAAGAGGTGGGTGCCATTGACCGGTGCAACGATCGCATGTGGAGGGGGACGCTTTCCTTTGGCAACGAAGGACTTACGGCCCGAGCGGTCGCTGGAGTCGATCTGGCGCTGTGGGACCTGTGGGGCAAAACCCTCGACCAGCCCGTCTATCGGCTGGCCGGAGGCCCGCAGCGCACTCAGATGGAAGTCTATGCCACTGGCAACGATGTCGATTGGTACTTGGAGTTGGGCTTCAAAAAGTTCAAGCTAGCTCGTCCGCACGGACCCGTTGATGGGCAAGCCGGAATCGACGGCACGGTCGAACTGATGGCCAAGTGCCGCGAGTTAATCGGTCCGGACGCCGACTTAATGCTCGATTGCTGGATGACCTTTGACCTCGACTTTGCCGTGCGCATCTGCGAGGCGCTCAAGCCATATCGGATGCGCTGGATGGAAGAAATGCTGATGCCCCACGACTGGGAGGGGCACCGCGCCTTGCGTCAGCGCGTGCCTTGGCAGACGCTGGCCGACGGCGAGCACTGGTCCACTCGCCATCCCGGTATGAGGGCCGTTCAAGAGCGGCTCGTCGATTTGATCCAAGCTGATATCTACTGGATAGGGGGTTTTACCGAGGCGATGAAGCTGGCCCACTACGCCGATGCACAAGGCGTCCAGATGTGTCTGCACACTGGAGGCAATGATCCGTACGGCCAGCACTGGACGGCGGCGATGCCCAATACCCCGCTGATCGAGTTTTTCGTCGGATCTCTGCCCGGGGTGCCGCTGGCGGAATGCTATATCGGGACGCCTTCGAATTGGGGGCAGCGACACTACAAGGTTCCGCCGGGAACCAACGTGCCGCAAAACGGCCTGCTTGGTCTGCCCAAGGGCCCCGGCTTTGGGATCGACATCCCCGAGGACTGGCTAAGGGAGCTGTAATCGTGAAAATCACCCAGATCGAAGAGTTTGTCACCGCAGTGCCGCATATTCCCTCAATTGAAAAGAGTCGTCCCGGACATTACTTGGAACAGCCCATCAGCCTGATTAAAGTGCATACCGACGAGGGGATCTATGGAGTGGGAGAAGGGGGACGCGGCGGCTCGTTGGCCAGCTTGGAGGACGAGTGGATCGGCGTCGATCCCATGCAGGTCAACTTGGGGGACAAAGGAGGAGCGATGATCATGGCCCTGTACGACATCGTCGGCAAGGCCCTCGGGGTGCCAGCTTGGAAGCTGATGGGATCCAAGCATTGGGACCGAGTGCCGGTGGGCTGGTGGTCGCCGCCGCTGGAGCCGCGCGAATTCGCCGCTATGGCCGAGGAAGGGGCCAAGCGAGGGTTTAAAACCCACAAGCTCAAGGCACGGCCTTGGAACATCGTCGAGACCGTCAAGCTGATGACCAAAGCTGCTGGCCCGGACTACGGCATTATCGTCGATCCGAATTTCACTTTCGGCGATTTGAGCACCAGCCTGCGGTTGGCCGAGTCATTAGAGCCGTATAACATTGAGGCGTTTGAGGATCCCTTCCAGTACTTGCCGGGCTGGCATCAGTACCGCGATTTTCGCCGCCACACCCGCATCCGGCTCGCGCCCCATTTAGGCGATCCGCAGATGGTGCTGAGCGCGGTCCGCGCCGAGGCGGCCGATTGCTTCAATCTGGGTGGCAACGTCGAGCGCGCGCAAATCTGCGCCGGCATGGCCGCGGCGGCCGGGATGCCGGTCTGGTTACAGGTCGTGGGGTTGGGATTAGGCGTGTCGGGTGCGTATGGCACGCACGTCCACGCGACTATTCCCAATGCAACTATTCCCTCCGACAGCCTACATTTCACGCGCGAAAACGACCTAATCGGCGGTGCGCTGACGCCGGTTGATGGTCATGTTACCGTGCCAGACGGGCCTGGGTTGGGCGTTGAGCTAGACATGGAAGCTGTGGAGAAGTATCGCGTGGGGTAGGGCACCCTGAACCCCGGCGCGGGAGTCACACCGTGAAAAATTACCGCGAATTAGGGTATTTTCTTCAGGTATTGCTGCTCTGCAGCACGATATCACCCACAGCAGGCGAGGAACTACGGATTGGGACCAGCGCGGATTGGGATGCGTGGCAGCGGCCCGGCAATGCCATCGAAATCAGCCGTGGGAAAGCTGGCCCCAGATTTGTGCGGCGGAATATCGACGCGGTCGCCAATGTTGGGGATTTCGGCGGTGGCATCCGCGCTGCGGGATCCAACAGCGACGATGCTGGCAACCTGATCGACGGGAGCTTGAGCAGCTTCTGGGCTCCCGATTGGAATGACGATCCCGAGAATATGTACGTCGAGGTCGATCTAGGCCGCGTGGTTTCCGCACGGCGAGTGATCTTGCGGCTCCGGGAAGATGGGCCGCCGCTGGAGCTTTTTCAGGTTCTGCTTTCCAATGGCGAGCGCTTTTTTGATTCGACCGGACTGCCCCTGCCGAGTATTGTGCGCTACAGTGATCGCGTCCGCTACAGCTTCAACAAACAACGGGAGTTGGTCATCGAATACGGCCTTAAACCGCTGCAATTCATTCGCATTGAAGTGGACTTGCCCAC
>VXZF01000191.1:5510-6926 GCA_009845645.1 Gemmatimonadota bacterium
CGGCCACTGCGCTATCTGCGGATGCGCTATCCGAACAGGCAGTGTTGCATTACAGGAACGACGGCCGAATTCCAGGTCTTTGGCGAAGGCTATCCCGCCGGGACCATCATGCAATCCCCGATCTACGATCTGGAGGCGGTGCGCAACGTCACGGCGTTGAGTTGGCAGGTTGAGACACCGGAGGGTACCCGCGTAGAAATTCGCTCACGGACAGGCAACCTGTTACAGGAGTCCTATGTCTTCCACGATAAAAACGGCAAGGAAGTAACTGAGAGGAAGTTCAATAAGCTAATCCCCAGTTTCAAAGGCCGGATTGATACGGTCCGTTCGCCCGGCGACGATTGGAGTATCTGGAGTCAGGCGTACGAGTGGTCAGATCGGGGTTTTCTCTCGCCAACGCCGAGGCGTTTCGTCCAATTGCAGGCCTATTTGCTCAGCGACGACCCCATGCAGGGGGCGATCCTCGACGAGATGGTCCTCAGCTACGCCGAGCCGTTGGCTGCAGCAACGCGAGCGGAGATCTACCCGATTCAGGCCGAACCAGGGCAGCGCACGGAGTTCACCTATTATCTTGGTTGGGATGTCGGTGCCGGTAGCACGGGTTTCGATCAGTTGCTCATGCGTTCAAAAGCAGACATTGAGCTTGGTGAGATCCGTTTTGGGGGACAGGTATTGAACGCGGAAGTCATCCCAGTGGACGGCGGATGGGACATTACCTTTGCCGATCCGTTCGTCCGGGCTGGGTTGATCGAGCTTGACTTTGCCAGCACCATATATCGCCAACAGATGCCCTTCGAGGCATTCTTAGCCAGCGGGCAAGGAGAGCGACAGATAAGGCAGCGGGTGGATGTGGGCGATGCCAGCAACGCGGTTGCCAGCGAAGCGACCGCTGTGTCGATGCCGGTTGGCCCCGCGTTGATTGATGGACTCGCGTTGTCGGCCACGCTCGTGACGCCCAACGGCGATGGCATAGGCGATTTGCTGCAGATAGAGTTCGCCCTGTTGAACGTCCTCCAGCCCCGCTTGCTGCATGTGGCACTCTACGACCTGAGTGGACGGGAAGTCCGGGTGCTGCACGACCAGCAGCAAACAGCCGGGCCGATAACGTTGAGTTGGGACGGCCAGGACGAATCCGGGCAACTGGTCGCGCCGGGAAACTATATTTTGCGGGTTGTGGTACAAGGCGATGCGCAGACGCATAAAACGACCAAAATTATCGCTTTGGCTTACTGAATTTATAGGCAGGTACCGCTGGCCTAGGGTAAAAGCCACCGCGTGGGGTAGGAAGTCTTGCGATAGATACGCAAACCGCTTATTTTGAATTAGATACAGCGCCAAAGAGCCTATAGCTCAGCTGGTAGAGCACCGGACTTTTAATCCGTAGGTCCTGGGTTCGATTCCCAGTGGGCTCACCAA
>VXZF01000535.1:0-1456 GCA_009845645.1 Gemmatimonadota bacterium
GGTTCGACGAGTCGGCGGCTGCGGGCTAGGGCGCTGTACACATCGTCGGCAAGGCCGGGACGATAGGCCAAGCGGGTGTCGAGTCCTTCACCCTCGTAGTTTTGGTTGCCTTTGGCGTCGGCGGCCAACTGCGGGTCACAGCGGGCAATGCGCAGAATCTGCTCGACGTCCTCCGAGTCTAGGAGGTTTTCGAGGATGAGGTAGCCGTCCTCGTCAAACTGGCGAATCTGTTCGGCACTCAGGGTGAGATCGGTCATGGTTTTCCCTCTGTCTCGACACAGGCGAAGTGCTTTTCCGGTCCATCAGCAACACATAGACATAAGTGATAATCTGTCAAAATGTTGAAATGGCGCGCAAGACTTATGGTTCACCCTCATCGGCGAATTTCCGACGGACCACTGTACTACCATGTCCGTTGCAAAAAACGACGTGCGTCGCAAACTGCACCGCACGCTCTACCTTCCTTCTCGGATTTCCCTATAACACCCTTAATAAACAAGCAATTGCATACTGTCCTCCACAGAAAAAGAGGTCGCCTAAGCGGTTGGCAGCCGCATTCTGCAACACTCCAAAAATCTTCTGTGGTTTCCAAATATCCCCTAACTCCTTCATCCGCAGGGAGTTGGCTATTTTAGAAAAAAATGGCACAGATTGTGCTTATTTCCGACTACAGAACAAGTCAATCTTTCGGGAAAGAACGCAATCGTCACCGGCGGTACCGAATATTCCATCGGCTATCAAGTATGGGACTATATCACTGACAGAAACACGACGAATGGAGCATATCGACTGGCAGCTATGGCGTTTCTGGGAAGGCGGGGATCGTCCGGCCATCATCTGGCGCGATCGCGCCTGTACCTATTCCGAACTGACTGATCGCTACGAGCAGTGGCTCAGCCACCTAGAGGCGGCGGGTATCCGCGCCGGGGACTCGGTGGGGGTACTCGCCGACTTCTCGCCGGGCGCGGTGTCCTGCTTGCTGGCATTGCTGAAGATGCGCTGCATCCTCGTGCCGCTCTCGTGGAAGTCGCAAGATCAGCATCAGGAATTTTTCAAGATCGCCGAGCTCGACCATCGCGTAGAGATAGACGAGCAGGATCAAGGCAGCGCGATCAAGCTCGAAAACCGGCGCAACCACCCCTTGATGGAGCAACTACGGGCGGCAGACAAGGCGGGGCTGGTGCTCTTTAGCTCCGGCTCTACCGGCAAATCGAAGGCAATTCTACACAGCCTGCCGGAGCTGCTCAACAAGTTCCGCAAACCCCGGCACTGCTACAGGACGCTCACGTTTCTTCTATTCGATCACATCGGCGGATTCAACACGCTCTGCTACACCCTGGCCAACCTTGGCTGCGTGGTGGTGGCGGCCGACCACGGCGTTGACAGCGTCTGCCGGGTCATCGAAAAACACCGAGTGGAACTGCTGCCGACATCGCCGTCGTTTTTGAACCTCATG
>VXZF01000535.1:1466-6912 GCA_009845645.1 Gemmatimonadota bacterium
CCTATGGCACCGAGGTCATGCCGGAGCGCACGCTCAGGATGGCCAACGAAGCGTTTCCGCAAGCGCGCTTCCTACAGACCTACGGCCTCAGCGAGCTCGGCATCCTGCGCTCCAAGTCTGCATCCAGCGATTCGCTGCTGGTGAAGATAGGCGGTGAGGACTACGAAACCCGAGTTGTGGACGGCAGGCTGCAGGTCCGAGCCCAATCGTCGATGCTGGGATACCTGAACGCACCCAGCCCGTTCGACGCGGACGGATGGTTCGACACTGGAGATTCGGTGATCCGGGAGGGCGACTATTACCGCATCCTAGGGCGGCAGTCGGACATTATTAACGTCGGTGGCCAGAAGGTGTACCCCTCGGAGGTGGAACAGGTCATTGCCGAGATGAACGGGGTCCTCGACGTATCTGTGAAGGGCGAGGAACACCTGCTCATGGGCCACGTCGTCACTGCCACTGTACAGATGGAAGAACCAGTCTCAGGAGTTCAAATGCGCAAGCGGATTGCCAAGTACTGCAAGGGGCGCCTGCAGCCGTTCATGCTCCCGGTCAAGGTCAAAGTGGTCACCGAAGGACAAGTTAATTACCGCTTCAAAAAGATCCGACGCTAGGAAGAGAGAATCAGCCATCATGTCAAATAACAAATGCCAGCGGGTCGCAATCGTCGGCGGTGGACCGGCTGGCAGCGTCGCCGCGCTCTGTCTGCGGAAGTTGGGACGCGATGTGGTCGTGTTCGAGCGGGAGAAGTTTCCTCGCTATCGGGTGGGAGAATCGCTGCTGCCCGGAACCATGGCGATCCTGACCCGGCTGGGGGTGATGGACAGCATCAAGGCGGCGAATTTCGTCGAGAAGCGGGCCGCGACGTTCATCTGGGGCTCAGAGCAGACGCCCTGGACCTTCACCTTCTCAACGCCCAAGACCGCTCCGTGGGTGTACGACCACGCCTATCAAGTAACCCGCGCCGAATTCGATCAGATCCTACTGGACGCCGCCCGCGAGCGCGGTGCCGATGTCCGCGAGGAGCACGAAGTCACCGACATACAGACCGACGGCAATGGCAGTGTCGCCGTGGGCTGGAAAAACGGCGACTCTAGTGGCACGCTGGAGGGCGATTTCATCATCGACGCCTCTGGGGCCCGTGGCATCATCGCCAAGAAGCTGAAGATGCGGCAGTTCGACCAGTACTTCCAGAACATGGCGGTCTGGTCCTACTACAAGGGCGGCAAGCGGTTCCAAGGCGACCTAGACGGCAACATCTTCTCAGTTGCGTTCGAGGAAGGGTGGATCTGGATCATACCATTGAAGGACGACATCTACAGCGTGGGGGTAGTGACCGATAAGTCCGCCAGCGCCCGGATGCGCGACAGCGGGATCGAGACGTTCTACCAGCAGTGCTTGGAGATGTGTCCACTGGCGATGGAAATCCTAGAGAACGCCACGCGCTGCGAAGACGTGCGAGTGATACGCGAGTGGGCCTATGATGCCTCTTCGCTGTCGCTGGGTCGCGCCTTTCTCTGCGGCGACTCGGCCTGCTTCATCGACCCGCTGTTCTCACAGGGCGTACATCTGGCGACCTACTCGGCAATGCTGGCCGCCGCCGGTATTGATCACTTGTACCGCAATCCACAGGACGCCGACGAAATCCACCAGTGGTACGAACAGTCCTATCGAGATGCCTACAACCGCTATCACCAATTTCTAGCCGCGTTCTATTCTGCCAACTCCGCACTCGATTCGACGTTCTGGCGGCAGCGCAAGATCGCCGGGACAGAAGACAGTCGGTTCGCTGGCAAGGAGTGGTTCACCGCGCTCTCCGGCCAGCAGGTGGACGCTGGCGCACAGGGCGTCGAAGAGCTGGAGGCGCGCGCTGCGACCTTGGCCGACCTCTGGCAACACAACAAAAACGAGGTCACCGACCATTTCGACGAAACCGAACTCTCGCTGCGCCGGGTGCGCTGGGCCAGCCAACTGATGAAGGATTTCGGGCGGATGGCCCGGATCACCTGGGTTGCAGATGAGGTGCGGCTAGTGCCGTCCTTCAAGGTCCATCCGACTTCGTTCGCGCTCGAGCGTCAGCATTTCATCGCTGACGAGCGCGGTCGGACCATGACTACCTATGCCCTTACCGAAGACCACCGCCGGCTCTTCGCGAGCCTGAAGAGCCATCCTCTGAGCTATCGAGAGTTGGCCGGGAAGTTGAAGGAGTTAAAGGGTCAAGGCACGCCCGTGCAGATCATCGGCCGACTGATTGAGGGCGACTTCCTGCGGGGATCTGACCAGAACGGCGATCCAGTAAAGATTCGCGCGGCCTTGCGCTTCGGCGGGGTCGGTGCCGAGGACGACATCTCCTGAGACTAATTCGACGAAAGGAAGAAACATGCAGAAAGACGATCTGATTGAGCTGATGATCGGCCTAGCGGCTGACGCCCTTGAGGAAGAAGGCGTGGCAGAGCCCGTGCAAATCAACCGCGACTCACCGCTGCTGGGTTCCGAGGCCATTCTCAATTCCATGGGTCTGGTGACCCTCATTACCGGCGTCGAGTCGATTCTCGAAGAAGAGCACCAGATCGACGTGACACTGATTAGCGAGGACGCGTTTTCCCGCCAGCGGAGCCCCTTCCGCACGATTGACGCGCTGGCGGACTACATCCTGGAATTGTCCGGAGATGCCGTGGAAGCCGTCGGCGAATAGGCAGGCCATCCCATGAACGGCGAATCGAACCCAGTGGCGCTGGTGACCGGAGCCAGCAAGGGAATCGGCAGGGCCTTGGTCGAGCATCTGCTCGGCCGCGGCTATCAAGTGGTCGGCTGCAGCCGCGGCGACGCGGGCTGGGAGGCAGAGGGATTCCTGCACCTGCAGGCCGACGTCTCCGACGAACCTCAGGTCAAATCCCTGTTTCGCGAGATTAAACGGCGCTACGGCCGGCTGGACGCTGCAATCAACAACGCGGCAGTCGCCTCGATGAACCACTTCTTACTGACGCCAGCGGCTTCTATCGAAAAGATGCTGAGCGCCAACGTCGTAGGCACATTTCTAGTCAGTCGCGAAGCAGCGAAGCTGATGCGAAAACGCCAATACGGGCGCATCGTCAACTTCAGTTCACTGGCGGTCCCCATGCGGCTGGCCGGTCAATCGGCGTACGCCGCGTCAAAGGCGTCGGTGGAAAGCCTTTCGCAGGTCATGGCTAGAGAACTAGCAGAGTACGGGATCACCGTGAACGTGATTGGCCCGTCCCCGATCGCGACCGACATGATCCGAGGGGTGCCAAAGGACAAAATCGAGCAACTCATCGACTACATGGCCGTCAAGCGGCTAGGGACCTTCACCGATGTCGCAAACGTGCTGGACTTCTTCTTGCGGCGGGAGAGCGAAGCGGTCACCGGGCAGGTGATTTATCTCGGCGGGATTCCCAACGGCTAAGGCGCTGGCCGCCGACAAGCAGGAGCGCAGTACTAGGGCAACTTATGGCTCTCTCGCCCGCTCTTCTTTTTTCGCGGCCAACCACGCCTCGAATCACCCCCCCGGAAACGCGTACATCTCCAGCGCCGCCTCATCCACCTCAACACCCAAACCCGGCCGATCCGCGACCTTGTAGTAGCCATTTTCGGGTTCGTACGGCTCCTTGAGTATCCGGCTCTTCATCGCGTTGGCGTGGTGGCTGTGCTCCATAATCATGAAGTTCGGACACGACGCCGACCACTCGACGGTCGCCGCCACCGATAGGATCCCACCCCCTCCGATGTGCGGCGCGACCGGAATGTTGTAGGTGTCGGCCAGCGTCGCAATCCGATGTCCTTCGGTAATCCCCGTCCGCGCGATGTCGTGCATCAAAATGTCGTACGCCCGGCGCTCGAACTGCTCGCGCATCTCGTAGCGAGTGCGCGTCCACTCCCCTATCGCCACCGCCATATCCAACGCCCGAGTTATCTCCGCCTGACCCGGTATATCGTCCGGTATGATCGGTGCTTCCAACCAAGTAAAACTTAGCTTCTCCAGTTCGCGACCCAGACGTATCGAGCTTGCGACCGTCTGCCGCATGTGCGTATCGACCATCAGCATAATGTCCGGCCCGACGCGCTGCCGCACGGCTCGGCAAATCTCCGCGACGCTCTCCACATCCGACAACAAGTGCAACTTCAGCGCCTTGTACCCATAGCCCACATGCTCCTCAGCCGCATCCGCAACCTTCACTGGATCCGTACCGCCGATCCCTGCGTAGAGCAAGATCTTCTCGCGATACCGCCCACCCGCAATTTTGTGTACCGGCTTCCCAATAGCCTTTCCCACAATATCCCACAACGCGATGTCCGTTCCTGCAAGAGCGTCGATGTAGAAACCCGTCAGATGTCCGCGCTCCCGCATCGCATCGTAGTTGCACGTCCAAATCGCCTCGATGTCGAACGGATCGCGCCCCATCACCAACGGCCGCACCAATTCGCGCACGATCGTTGCAGTAGTGTTCGGCGACACCGGCGACTGCGCCTCACCCCACCCGACGATCCCGTTGTCCGTCTCAATCCTGACAACGGTGGTCTCGTGATGGGGCGAGTAGATCGTTATAGATCTCGAATGGTCCACGTGGTAATCGCCTGCATCAATGGTCGGCGTTTGCGACGCCTCTTCCGACTTACTGATCCGCAACGGGAATGCTCTAACGTCAGCTATTTTCATCGCTCTGCTCCATCGTATTTTGTCGATCAACCTAAATTCAGCATCCAGAGTAAGGGCGGTTCGCGCTCCGCACCGCCCTTACTTGCGCTGCATAACATCAGTAACTTAACTAAGTAGATATCTCGCAGCACCAAGTTAATTTTTGGTGGGCCAGCGACATGCCAATCATACCAATCAGACGCTCGGTCAGCCTATCGGCCATACGCTTTCGGTGCAACACCCTCCTAGTATTGCTGGCTCTGGTAACCGTCGGCTCTCTCATCTCCGCTTGCTCCCTTACCCTGAAGTCCCCTCCAGTTCCCAAATCGGTTGCGGAGTTACCCGACGAGTTTGCCAGCAGTGACGTTGCCGGCTCATACGAGCCGCTGGAGTGGTGGAGGACATTCGGCTACCCGGTGCTCGACCATGTAATCGAAGCGGTGCTGGCCTCAAACCTCGACCTAGCCGGGGCGGTCGCCCGGGTCGAGCAGGCCAAGGCGCGGGAACGCATCGCCAAATCCCCGGCGTTTCCGCTGCTTCAGCCTGCAGTTGGCGTCAATGATTTTGATACCCCTACCAATGCGGGAATCGGCGCGCAATTGGACGAATTGGGGCTGAGTTCCGGCGCAGATAGCGCAATCGGCATCGCGCTCCCCGACCGGCTCGGCCTTACTACCTACAACATCGGCGCGGAATTCGCCTACGAACTCGACTTCTGGGGCCGCAATCGCAACGACGCGCGCGCCGCCGGAGCCGAGCGGCTGGCTTCGGAAGCGGACTACCTGACGGCCCGCA
>VXZF01000595.1 GCA_009845645.1 Gemmatimonadota bacterium
CCAACTCAACGCTGGCGAGCGCTACGGCTTGGTGGGGGCCAATGGGTCCGGCAAGACCACGCTCCTCAACATACTCTCCGGTGACATCGAGGCCAGCGGGGGCGCGATCGCGGTTCCGCAGCGGCTGCGCTTGGGGGTCTTGCAGCAGGATCAGTTCCTCCACGAGGACGAGGCGATTCTCAATGTCGCGCTGATGGGCAATGAGGCGCTGTGGGAGGTGACGGTTGCCAAGGAGCGGCTTCTCGCCGCGTCCGCTGAGGAATTCGACGCCGATAAGTTCGCCCAGCTCGAAGAGACCTTTCTCCACTGCGATGGGTACACCGCGCAAGCCCGCGCTGGTGCGATTTTGGAGGGCCTCGGGCTGCCAGCCCACATTCACGACGACCCGCTCTCAACGCTGTCCGGCGGCTTCAAGCTGCGGGTCTTGCTCGCGCAGGTGTTGGCCAGTGCCCCAGATGTGCTGCTGCTAGACGAGCCGACCAACCACCTCGACATCCTCTCGATCCGCTGGCTAGAGACCTTCCTGTGCGACTTTGCCGGGCCGGTGGTGATCATCTCGCACGATCACCGCTTCCTCGACAACATTAGCACCTCTATCCTCGACATTGACTACGAGACGGTGCAGCTCTATCGGGGTGACTACACGGCCTTCCTAGAAGCCAAGCAGGCCGAGCGCACGCGACGAGAAAAGGAAATTGCCAACCGCGAACGCGAAATCGCCCATCACCAGCAGTTCGTGGATCGCTTCCGCGCCAAGGCGACCAAGGCCCGGCAAGCCCAAAGCAAGCTGCGGCTGATCGAGAAGCGGGAAGAAGAGATGGTCGAGCTGCCGCGCAGTTCGCGTCGCTACCCAGTTTTTCGCTTTGAGCAGCGACGCGATAGTGGGCGCGACGTGCTCGCGCTCAAAGGCGTCAAAAAGGCGTTCGGCGACAACGAAGTGCTGCACGGGGTCGATTTGCTCGTGCAGAAGGGGGATCGCGTGGCGATTATGGGGCCGAATGGTATTGGCAAGTCAACGTTGCTCAAGATCGCGATGGGCGAGCTAGCCGCCGATGCTGGCAAAGCCGAGTGGGGGTACGAGGCCCACCCCGGATACTTTGCCCAGGACCATCGCGAACAGCTCAGCCCTGCCAACCAAACGGCTGAGGATTGGGTGTGGGCGTGCTGTCAGGACCAGGGCCTCGGCTTCGTGCGCAGTCAGATGGGGCGGATGCTCTTTACCGGCGACGACGGCAAGAAGCGCTTGGGTGCGCTGTCGGGTGGCGAGGCGGCTCGTCTCGTCTTCTGCCGGCTGGCCATTGCCCAACCCAATGTGCTGGTTTTAGACGAGCCGACCAACCACCTCGACCTCGAATCAATCGAAGCATTGGTCGAGGCGCTTAAGAACTATCCGGGCACGCTGCTCATCGTCTCGCACGACCGCTGGTTCATCAGCCAGCTAGCCACGCGCATTGTCGAGATCAAACCTGAAGAGATCCTCGACTTTCGCGGCACGTACGAGGAGTACGTCCATTTTTGTGGCGACGATCATCTCGACGCCGACCAAGTCATCCTCAAGGCCAGACAGGCGAAAAGGAAAAAAGAGGCACCAACCCGAGAACCACGATCCAACCGCAAGGGAAAAAACAAGCAACGCCGCACTGCGGCCCAGCAAGAAAAGCGCATAGCGCGTATCGAGAAAGCAGAAGCCCGGCTGGCGGAAATCGATGCCCTGCGCTGCGAGCCAACGTATTACGCAAAGACCTCGCCCGACCAGATCAAGGCCCTCGAATGCGAACACGCGGATGTCGAGCGCGAATTGGCGGCCCTGTTGGAGGAGTGGGCGGAGGTCGAGGAAACTATGGATAAAGGAGACCCATGAAACGCAAAAACATACCGACCAGCAGCCCGTTTGGCGCGGAGTTTGGTTATTCGCGCGCCGTGCGAGTGGACCGTCACGTCCACGTCGCCGGCACCTGCGCCCAGCCGCCGCATGACCAAGGAGATGCCTACGAGCAGGCCAAGGGCGCGTTGGGGATCATCGCCAAGGCGCTCGACGAGACCGGAGCTAGCCTTGAAGATGTGGTGCGGACGGTCGTGTACATTACGGATGTGGATCACGCTGATGGCGTCACCCGCGCTCACCGCGAGGTGTTTGGTGAGATTTTGCCGGCTTCGACCTTGATCGTCATAGCCGCGCTGCTAAAGCCGCATCTGGTCGTCGAGATCGAAGCGTACGCCATTTTGCCCAGCGCGTGAACAAGGACAGTCAGCTTCTTTCTCTCGGCGTGTTGGGCTGCGGCCCCATCGCCCAATTCGCCCACTTTGAGTCGTGTATCAAGGCTCGCAATATGCGCCTGTACGCGCTGTGCGACCAAGCGCCGGACTTGGTCGAGCGCATGGCGGCCATTCATCAGCCGGAGAAAACCTACGCCGACTTTGCCGGTATGCTCGCGGACCCGCAGGTGGAAGCGGTCATCATCGCCACGGCCGATCAGTTCCACGTCCCGCTCAGCTTGCAGGCGCTGGCGGCTGGCAAACACGTCTTTGTGGAAAAGCCGCTGGGCGTAAGCGTGGAGGAATGCGAGGAATTGCGCCGGGCCGTGGCCGACTCGGGCTGTACTCTCCAAGTCGGCCACATGAAGCGCTTTGATCCCGGCATTGCTTTTGCCCGGCAGTTCATCCGCGAGGAGATGGGGTCGCTGTTGGCCCTGAAGGCTTGGTATTGCGATTCGACCTATCGCTATACCATGACCGACAACCTTCAGCCCTTGCCGCTGCGCAGTGAAGCGGCGCGCAAACCAGCGGGTGATCCCAAGGGCGACAAGCGGCGCTACTTCATGCTGACCCACGGCTCGCATCTCATCGACCTAGCCCGCTTTTTAGGCGGCCCGCTCGCGGCCGTGCGCGGGCGGTGCAAGGAGATGTTCGGGGCGTATTCTTGGTTTGTCGAAGTGGAGTTTGCCAACGGCGGTCAGGGACATCTCGACTTGACGGTCGCCGTGCGCATGGACTACCACGAGGGCTTTCACATCTACGGCGAGCACGGCAGCGTCGTCGGCAAAACCTACCTGCCGTGGTTTTTGAAATCTAGCGATGTCGAGTGTTTCTCTACGCGCGATGGCCAATATCGCCGGCCGCTAGGGGCCGACGCGCATTTCTACCGGCTGCAACTCGAAGGTTTTGCCGACGTCGTCCTGCACGACGCGCCCCAGATGGGGGCCGATGTGGAGGATGGAACTCAAACGATGCGGGCCATGGCCGCCATTGCCCGCTCGGTCACCAGCGGCGATTGGGTCCGCTTGGAGACCGTCACCGGCGGCGTATAGTGCCTATGTCCTCGACCAGCCCTCGCTTATGGCCCCTCTATCTGCTCGGCGGCGTTGTCGTCTTGGCGCTCCTGTGGATCTGGTTGCCCGAAGCCCCCCATCGCCAGCGACAGATGATGAGTACCATGGCCATCGTCATGCTCGCCATTTTCTTTGCCTTGCTCTGGCTGCTCTTCGCGTCGCGGCTAGCTTGGGGACGGCGCCTGCGCTATTTTAGCGGCATTGTCCTCGTCATTGTGCTTGGTGTCGGGCTTTTTCGCATTAAGGGTATGAGCGGCGACTTCGTACCGGTCCTCGAATGGCGTTGGAGTACTGAAGGCGAAGCTACCGCGGTCGAAGGAGGGGACGCCACCGCGCTCGACGCCCGCGATTGGCCGCAATTTCTCGGCCCCGAGCGCAACAACCGCCTGCGCGGCGTTCACCTTGAGCGCGACTGGACTAAACATCCGCCGCGCGAAGTCTGGCGTCGCCCCGTCGGTGCAGGTTGGTCCTCGTTTGCCATTGTGGATGGCCGGGCCGTAACTCAGGAGCAACACGGCCCCGAGGAACAGGTCGTCTGCTACGATTTGGCCACGGGCCGCAAACTCTGGCAGCACGCCGACTCGACTCGCTACGAGACCGCCATAGCCGGCGTCGGCCCGCGCGCTACGCCCACCATTGCTGGAGACCGGGTTTTCACGCTCGGCGCTACTGGCATCCTCAACTGCTTGGAGTTGGACAGTGGAAAGTTGGTTTGGTCGCGGGACATTATCGCCAGCAACCAAGCGAAGGCCCATATGTGGGGTATTAGCTGTTCGCCGCTGATCCTCGACAGCTTGGTCGTGGTCAGTGCCGGAGGCCCGGATGAGCGCTCGCTAGTGGCCTATCACCGCCAAACCGGCGCGTTTGTCTGGGGCGGGGGCACGGACAAGGCCGGCTTTAGCTCGCCGCGTCTGGTCACTTTGGCTGGACGCGAGCAGATCCTGATCTTCAACAGCTACAGCGTCGTCGCGCACGATCCACAGAGCGGAGCTCCCCTCTGGCACCAGCCTTGGGATCAGGTCGAATGCGTTGCCAATCCCCTGCCCTTGCCCGGAGATCGGGTTCTGGTCTCCACTGGCTACGGCATTGGTGCCAAGCTGTATCAAGTGAACGCTGCGGCCGACGGCGGCTTGACGACTGATATCATTTGGAAAAGCCCCCGGCTCAAGGCCAAATTTGCCAACATGGTCTATCGCGATGGTTTTGTCTATGGCCTCGACGATGGGGTGTTGGTCTGCCTCGACCCGCAAGACGGCAAGCGGCGCTGGAAGCGCGGGCGCTACGGCCACGGCCAGCTCATCCTGATAGACGATATCCTGCTGATAATGAGCGAATCGGGCGACGTGGTGCTGGTTGAGGCCCGCCCCGACCGCCACGTCGAACTAGCGCGCATGACGGCCTTTGCTGGCAAAACTTGGAATCCCCCGGCCCTTGCCACACCCTATCTGTTGGTGCGCACCGACAGCGAGGCCGCCTGCTACGAGCTGGCGCTTGAAGATGGTGCCTAGGCGCGGCTTTTCTGACTGGGCCGTGGATTTGCCCGCTTCTAATAACCGGGCATTTGTAAGGAGGGAATGATGGAAGACTATTCGCACATTCAGAAGCCGGACTTGGGCTACCGCTATGAGTTCGCCACTGACGAACTCGACGCGATGGACGAGTGCTTGGAGGCGCACGGTTTCGCGATAATCAAAGACGTGCTGCCGTCGGAAATCGTGGCTAAGCTCAAGCAGGCGGTGTGGGATGGTACGGACCCGGAGCGGACATTGCAGTCGGGTGAGAGCCGCACGCGGCACGCTTGGATCGAGTCCGGCCCCGGTGCCTGGGAGGTGCTCGACTACGAGCCTTTTATGGACATTCACCGGCACCTGATCGGCACGGATGAACTGACGCTCCACCGCTCGGCCGCCATCATCCGCCGGACCGGTTCCGCCCCGGTAACGTGGCATACCGATTGGTGTGGTTATTCGACTGAGATCAAAAATTCGGGCGACGTCCTCAATCGCGGGTTGTGGCCGTCGGGTAAGTGGTTCTATCTGACCGGTTCGCGGCCCGAACACGGCGGTTTGTGCGTCATTGAGGATTCCCACGTCGAGGACTGGGAAGGGCCGGAGGGATTTAGCATGACGGCCGACCGGCGCTCCTTTTATCCAGAGGGTACGGAGGAACGCGGGTACAACGGCTTTGATATCCCCGGCCTCGTCCCTCTTTTCACCAATGGCGGCGACATGATCGTCTTCGCCCATCGCACGTATCACGGCGCGTTCCCCAATCGCATTGAAGAGACGCGCCTCTCCTGCGGTATCGGTTTTCGCGACCGCAACCACCGCATCGACATCCCCTGGGAAATCCCCGAGGAAGGCCAGTGGTTTTTGGCCAACCTACCCGAGCATTTGCGCCGCTTTACGGACGGGTACACTAGCATCAATTTGGCGTGGCGTGGGTGACTGACCGAGGCTAATCCTCGCGGCGTGGACGGACCACGGTCTCGCCGTCTGGTTCGATGAGGGGGTGGTGGTAGATGTAGGGCGGCTCGAGTACCGCCTGCTGCGCTTCGGTCAATTCCGACACCCATGCTGGCTGCGTGACTTCGTACGTGCCGCCGGCGTAGTGCAGGTACTTCGGCGTGTACCGGTAGAGCAGGGCGCGGCGGTCGTGGTCCGCCTGCCACGGCAGAGTGCCGTGCAAGGTGTTCTCACTAAAGATGACCATGTCGCCGGCCTTTAGGGGCACTTGGTAAACCACCTCTTGGTGCTCCTCCCAAGTCGTGATTTTCGGAGGACAGGAAAAGTTCGCCTTGTGGCTGCCCGGGATGACGCAGAGGCCGCCGTCGCCGGGGTTTTGGTCGTGCAAAGTGTACTGGACGACGAGCAGGCCGCAGCGCATCTGGCCGTTGGTGTACGCGTAGAAGCGGGAGCCGTTGAAGAGGACGTTGGTGGTGCCGTGGATGCGCAGGCCTTCGATGCCCTTGGAACCGGTGATCATGAGCGGCTCGTGGTCGAGCTTCCAGCCGCGTCCGTGCAGGGTATCGAGGTAGGGCAGGAGCTTGCGGTGTGCGAGCAGGTCGCGGAATGGCTGGCAGTGGGGCTGCTCATAGGTGAGCATGCCGGTGAGGATGCTGCGCTTATGTAGCCCGGCCATGTTGCCACTGGGGTCGCCGATTGGGTCTTCGCGGCGCTGGTCCCAGTTGGCGTCGAAAGCGTCGTTGAGCGCTTTGACTTCGCCCTGCGAGAGGAACTCGCGGACGACGATGAAGCCCTGCAAGTCGAAGAGGAATTTTTCAGTGTCGTTCACGTCGATTCTGACCTTCCGTTAGTCGTTGGATTATCCATTCCGCCCCAAGCGCACGTCCTCTGCCGCTAGCCACTCGGCGTATGGACGAGGCATGGGATCGGGTGGAGGCAGGCCGTTTTCGCGCCGCCAGCGCAGGAGGGGATGGGCGCGATCCTGCTGGGGTAAATCTACTCGTTTGCCGTACGCGGCAGATTCGAAGATGCCCATCATGATTTCCACGATGTGATGGCCGGCTTGGCCGCTGCATTCGTGCTCGCGGCC